>VEPB01000518.1 GCA_012026715.1 Methylococcaceae bacterium
CTCCAGATACTCGATCAATCTGCGGGCGCCGGCCGATTCCGCCGCCCATTCGATCCCGGCGTAAATGTCCTCGGTGTTCTCGCGGAAGATCACCATGTCCACCTTTTCCGGTTGCTTCACCGGCGACGGCACGCCCGTGAAGTAGCGCACCGGCCGCAGGCACACGTAGAGATCCAGCAGTTGGCGGATGGCTACGTTGAGGGAACGGATGCCGCCGCCCACTGGCGTGGTGAGCGGTCCCTTGATGCCGACCCGGTATGCCTTGAAGGCTTCCAGGGTCTCGTCCGGCAGCCAGGTATCGAACAGCTTCTTGGCCTTCTCCCCGGCGTAGACCTCGGTCCAGGCGATGCTGCGGCGACCGCCGTAGGCCTGGGCGACCGCGGCGTCGAACACCCTCACCGCGGCGGCCCAGATGTCGGGCCCGGTGCCGTCGCCTTCGATGAAGGGGATGATAGGCCGGTCCGGCACCTGCAAGTGACCGTCGGAACCGGTCCGGACCGCCTCGCCGCCGGGGGGAACGATAAGCTTGGGAGCCGTCATGGGAAACCTCCTGTGGAGCGATGGATAAATGGCGGATCAGCGCGGCTGCGAGCACGGCCGAAAGCGGATGTCCTTGTCGAGGCAGACGCGCACTTCCTGCAGGTCGCCCTCCCGGTTTGCGATCACCTGCAACATGTCTTCCGTCAGCCCCGGATTGGCGGCCACGAAGCGCGCCTTGACCAATGCCGGGTCGGCACCGGAGATACGCTGGGCCTGGCGGAATTCGGCGGGAATCTTTACGCGCTCGGCGGCAGTCTTGATGGTTCGGAAATAGTCGGGCATCCCCAGCCCGCTGCAAGTGCCGTGCTTGGACCACTCATGATCGAGCAGGCCTGGATCGCCGGGCGGCATGGGCGGATCGGCCGTCAGGGCGGGGGCGGCCGCGTCGGCCGGAACGTGGGAGCCGGGGCCGCAATCCTGCGGATAGCCGCGCTCGTTCTGCGGCCACAGCCCATGCACCACGAAACCGCGGGGCTGATCGCACTGGGCTTTCTTATCCGGCTGATGCCCGGCTGGCGTCGCGCAGAATTCCGGCGACCACGACAAGGCCAGCAGGTAATAATCGAAATCCCCGGGTTCCGCGGACTGACCACCGCCGCCGCGGTGATGACGGCTGCGGGCATCGGCCGAACCGATGGCGGACATCAACAGAAGCAAAACCAAAACGCGCGCAACGGGCGGATGCATGGGCGATTCCCTATGGTTCGGCAGTCGGGCTATCGTAGCATTGCCCCGGCGTTACAAGAAAACCCTCCTGCCAAAGAGACTCGGTCCATTCGCAAGGCGCGACCGGAAACCACCGTTCCGGAATGATATATCCTTGGTTCGGCCCAACAGAACGGACATGCGAACCGTCATTTGCCCAGCGTCCTCGATTGGCAGATGACGCCCCACCCTTCCAGATGGATATTCAGCCCATCCGAACGTCATGCCGTCCAAAACCGACCGAACAGCATCAATAGGGCGTTTCCTCCATTATTCACTGTCCGCGATCCTGGCCGGCGGTGTTTTGATTAACGCGCAGGCCGATTCCAGAATTCGGCCAGTAATTAGCCAGGGCGATGCAGTTTTACATTCCGATATTGTGCGCGCGAAATATGGCCTCACCGGCGCGGAGATTACCGTCGGCGTAATCAGCGATAGTTACGATTGTCTGGGTGGCGCTGCGCTCGGTCAACAGGCCGATGAACTGCCCGCCGATGTCGTGATTTTGAAAGAAGGCAACTGTCGCAGCGAAGATTCCACGGACGAAGGCCGCGCCATGCTGGAGGTGATTCACGACTTGGCGCCTAAGACCAAACTTTTGTTTCACGCCATGGGCAATACCACTCAGGACTTTGTCCAAGCCTTGAAACAGATGAGCAATGCCGGCGCACAAATTATCGTCGACGACGCGGTGTATTTTCACGAACCGATGTTCCAGGATGGATTGGCGGCTCAGACAATCGATCAACTCGTGTATGACAAGGGTATTGCCTACTTCACTTCCGCAGGAAACTCCGGCCGCAATACTTACCAAGCGACATTCACCGATAGCCACACCTATCCTATGGGCAGAGACAAAGGGGTCGCTCACGACTTTAATCCGAACCCCAAGCGCATCGATACCTGCCAGAGCATTACCGTCGGCGCCGATATTCTTACCGTATTCAGCCTGCAGTGGGATCAACCGTCCAGCTCCGTCGACGGCGGCGCTGGCTCAAGCAGTGACCTGGACGTGACGTTTTACGACGATCCGGAATGCAAAAAACTCAGCACCGGCCGGGTTATCGGAGGTTTCACCGCTAACCTGGGAAAAGATGCGGCGGAGGTAGCCGGCTATTCCAACATCGGCAATCGGAAGCGCAAGAATATCGGCATCCGAATTTTACTGACGGCAGGTCCCGCTCCGAGTTTGATCAAGTATGTACTCAGCGGAAGCTCACTACCCATCGAACATCCCCGCATCAACGAATACGCCAAGCCGGACGCAATCGGGTCGGCATTCGGTCACGGTAACGCCAGCGGGGCCTTCGTCGTCGGCGCATTGGCGACACCGCTCGCTCATGCCCGATCAGCAAGCGCCACCTCTTACTCCTCGCTGGGCGGCCTTCCAATATTATTCGACGGACACGGCGAACGACTGGTTCAGCCGATCATACGGAACCATGTCGACGCCGTCGCACCGACCAACGTCAATACCAGTTTTTTTACCGCGTCGCGGCCTGACCCCGAACACGATGGAAAACCCAATTTCACCGGAACCTCTGCTGCGGCACCACACGTCGCCGGCGTCGCTGCCCTGCTGCTACAAGCGGCGATTCAAAAAAGCCTGAAACTGAAACCTTCAGAACTTTATGAATTGTTGAATCAAAGTAGCCTCGATATCGGGCCACCCGGCTTTGACGTTGCGACCGGCCATGGACTGATTCAGGCGGATCGTGCCGTACAACTATTGTATTGACAGGTGAAATTGACGGCTATCCAGGTCTGACGGGCAAATGATGTCTCGTTTGTCCATCGCCATAGGTGGACGGATGAAGCTTGCTCACTCTTCAATTCCGTTATCGGCGATTCATCCTGTCGTCACACAGAGCACTCCGACATGAGCGCCAAACCTTCTATACCGAAGACAAGAGCACCAGCCCGGAATCCGTTGTGGGTCGGTTGCCGCGGGTCGGGAGGGATCGAGCCCCAATGGAAACCTGCACCGGAACCCGTCTTTATAGAATCAAGATCAATGGAGGCAGAGCATGAGCGACTTATCGCTAACGCCAGCGTTCACCTACTACTACGTCGCCCACGACGTTTGGGGCCAGGTCAGCGGACAGATCCAAAGCAACGCCACCCGCCAGCTTCAATATGTGCCGGCAGGTTCGAGCGTCTACTCTACGGCAGGAATAGCCGGAACGTGGCTGGGCAAAAACGGAAAAACGCTGACGCGCCTGGTCATCGTCGGACATGGCAGTCCGGGGCGATTCTTTCTGGGGGAGGAAATTACCAGCGACAACATTGCTGCCCTGGGCGGGTGGCTGTATTCGTTCTTCGAAAGCGATTCTGCGGGCATACAGATCCTGGGCTGCAATTCCGCGGCCGATTCCACAACGGTCATCGGAAAGTACGAATACGGGCAGGCAAACCCATTGAGCGATACATCGCTATCACACAAGGGTCATGAATTACTCCAGGCGCTCGCGAAGGCGTCCGAGCAAAAGGTGGAAGGCGCTCTGCATGGTCAGGCAGTCGCCGGACTACGCCTCCGCGGCATGTGCCGGCGGGTCTATCCGGACGGACGGTTCAAAATCTTCGACGCGGGCGGAACCTGAGAAATTTTCCGCCAACCGATACCGCCCCCAGCCTTAACCTAGCCTTGCAGGTAAAACCTTCGGACACGGCATGACAACGGGCACTCCGGAGGACACTGTTGATGTCGCGTCGGCCGGTTTGCCGATCGGTCGGGGAACTCGCCGACCTTCGACTTCCCTAACTGCCTCAGCAATCGCTGGCATTGGCGGCGGCTGAGCGCCACGCCGTAGCGCCAGTCCAGGTAGGCAGACAACAGGCTGCCGTCCCACCCGGACTTCACGCAGCCGAATCGGCGCGGACTGCCAGCCAATGCCATCCCCAGGTCGCTGCGCTGTTCGAAATTCAGCTTGGGCAAGCGTCCCGGCTTCTTGTCGTCTTTCAGGCCTTCCACGCCGAAATTTTCGTAGTTGTGCACCCACCGCTCGATGGTGCGCGGACTTCGGCCAAACCACCCGGCCAGCTGATAGCAACTCAGACCTTGAGCCACCAGGTTCAAGCAGCACAGGCGCAGTTGGAAGGCCGAGTCGGCGGACTGGCTGCTGGCTCTCCGCAGGGTGCTCAGCAAGGGCTGGGGATTGGAGATATTGAGCTGTCGCATGGCACGGCCTCCCCGTCAGCGGAAAAACTCCCATTGGCTCTAAGAACAATAGGCGATGCGGCATCTATTTTGACGACACTTGGCCCCGACCCGGCAGCGCGTATAACTGCAAACCCGCGGACAGGCTGTTGTCCGCGTATGGAAGTGGCTTACGTCAACGTCGATAGTCTACTGGAGGACCGATCATGGAACATGCAGATTTTCCCGCGCCGGCAACCGCCGGACACCCCCTGGTTTTCACCGTCGGCTTGCTGCTGGCCGGCGCCTTGCTGACAATCCAGCCGGCGACGGCGGCCCCGGTTTCGACCAGTGCAACCATCGACTGGAGCACCTTCAGCGTGACTCCCCTCGATATCGGGTCCGGCCTGCCGAGCCTGACCTGGAACTCGCAGAGCGACAGCAGCAGCGCGAACTCTGGCTGCAATTGGTGGGGCTGTAACTCGAACACCGACAGCGCCAACGATTGGAGCACCGGTACTTCGGTACTCTTCAATACCTCGACTTCCAAATTCAACGCATCCGCCACGGGCCGGACTTCAACCTCGCTGGTCCAATCCAGCACGGCCTTCGACGCGGCCAGCCCTACGAACACTTACTGGAACAATTCCGACAATGCCTCACGGTCGGGAAATTTCACCGTCCACGGCGATGGGGTCTTGCTGTTCAAGGCCAACTACAACATCGCCGCCACGGCGGCCGGGGGGATCTCCGATTCCTCTTCCTCCAACATGTCGGCATCGTTCGCGCTCAATGCCTACGGTGGCGAGAGTTCCGGGTCGTCGAGCCAGAACATCTCCCGGTACTTGAGTTCCGGCCAATCGCCGCTGGCGGAATCGGGCACCCTGACCGTGGCCTTGCTGTTTCACGACGGCTGGACCGGATCCTTTTCCGCGAATACGTCCAGTAGCTTGAATTACTACGGCTACGGCGGCGGTAACCCGGTGCCGCTGCCGTCTGCCTTCTGGGCATTTGCCAGCGCCTTGAGTGGGATGATTTCCTTCCTCCGCCGCAAAAGGGGAATGCCCGGCGACGCCGCTGTATCTTCTTGCCTGGCGGTCTAACCCGGCACGGTGGGC
>VEPB01000185.1 GCA_012026715.1 Methylococcaceae bacterium
CGGCGCGGATCGGAATCGAGGGCTGCGCCAGGGCGCATTATTGGGCGCGTGAGTTGATCAAGCCCGGTAGGGTACGCTGCGCGTACCTTAAGCCACGCCGGGTACATCGAGGAACGGTACGCGGAGCGTACCCTACCAGGCTTTCGTTCAATAGCTCACCCGCAGCCCGATCTCGCCGCCGCGGCCCGGTTCCGGCGCGAAGTTGCGCAGGTACGAGGTGGCGTTGCGGACGTTCTCGTCCAGCAGGTTGTTGGCCTTGGCGAACAGCATGACGGTGGCATCGCCGCGGGGCTTGAACTGGTACTGGGAACCCAGGTCCAGCAGCAGGTAGCCTGAGGTCGGCGTTTCCTGATCGCCTCCGTGGGGCTGGGATTCCGCCCGCGTGACGCGGAGGTATGCCGACCAGTGGTTGAGCGTGTGGTCCAGCTGCAGGCCGTAGCGCAACGGCGGCATGCGCGGCACGTCGCCGCCGTTGACGAATTCGCCGCGGGTGTAGTCGCTGAACAGGGTCATGTCCAGCAGGCCGTAGTGGTTTTCCATCATGGGCACGATCAGCTTGGCCTCATAGCCGCGGAAGATGGCATCGCCCTGGGCGGTCTGCACCACCGGCTTGCAGTCCACCGTGCAGGCGTTGCCGCCCTCGTCGACGAAGCGGCCGGTGCGCTGCTGGTAGATGTAGTCGGTGGCCCAGTTGTGGAACAGATCGAACTCGGCCCGCAGCCAGTCGGTCCTGAAGCGGTAGCCCAGGTCCAGGTTGTAAGCGGTTTCCTCCTTCAGGTCGAGGCTGCCCAGCTCGTAGCTGCGGGTGGCGTCGTGGTACCCGTTGGTGAGCAGTTCCTGCACCTGAGGGGCGCGCGAGGAGCGGGTGATGGCCAGGTTGAGGCTGTTGTGGGCATCGACCCGCCACAGCCCGGAAACCGAGGCACTCACCGGGGTGTAGCTGAGGGTCTTCATGCCCTCCGGATCGATGGTGGTTTCCTCGATGCGGGTGCCCAGCTGATAGGTGACGGGACCCAGGTCGAAGGATTCCACCCCGAAGATGCCGAAGCTGCGGATCAGTGAGCGGGGGACGATGGACTCATTCGTGAGCTTCTCCACCGCGTTGAAGTCGCTGGAAATGGCCTGGAAGCCGAAGGCGCCCCGCAGCGGACCCAGATCCTGGTGGACCAGTTCGATGCGGCCCTCGTAGGACTGGTTGGTGAAATAGGCGCCGGGCGCGCCGTTGGCGATCTCGGTGTGTTCGTAGTCGGTGTAGCCCAGCCGGGTGCGGATGGCCTTGGCGAAGCCGAAGGGATTGTTGAGTTCGCTCTTGAAGTCGTACTTGTTCTGGCGCAGGTCGATGCGGACGATCTCCTCGCCGGTGCCGTCCGGGGCGATACCGTAGCCGTTTTCGAGCCGGTTGACCGATACTCCGGCGAAACCCGGATCGCCGATCCAGGAAAATCCCGCCGAGCCGCCGATGGTATGGGCCCAGGTGTTGGGCAGATAGCCCCTAGGGTTTTTCTCCACTTCGAGGGACGGATCGGTGACGCGCACCGCGTCCACGTCGATGCCGCGCCCGCCGATTTTGAGGTTGTCGCGCTCCCGGTAGTAGCCGTCGAAGTGATAGGCGAAGCCGCCCTGGCCGCCCTCGGCCTTGAAGGCGGTGCTGGATTCGTCGGCCACGGTGTCGAAGCGCTGCTCCAGGGCCC
>VEPB01000395.1 GCA_012026715.1 Methylococcaceae bacterium
ACGCTGAGGACGCCGCCCAGCAGCGTGAACACGATGATCCAGTTGATTAAAGCCATGCAGGGATGGGAGCTAGGTTCGCCAGATCAAGGTGGCCATCCGTCCGGTGCGGCCGTCTCGGCGATGGGAGTAGAAGTGCTGAGGGTCGCTGGCGGTGCAAAGGCCACCACCGTAAATCCGACCGATGCCGCGGCCTTCCAGGATGAGGCGGGCCAGCTGGTAGAGGTCGGCCAGCCAGCGGTCGCCGTTGCCGGGGCGGAAGGCTTCGCCATAGGAACGGTGGCGCTGCATAAAGATATCACGGACATCTGGCCCCACCTCGAACGCGTGCGGGCCGATGGCCGGACCCAGCCAGGCCATCAGCTCCGCCGGTTGCAGCGCCGCCACCGCCGCCTCGATCACTCCCGACGCCAGTCCGCGCCAGCCCGCGTGGACTGCGGCGATCTTGCGTCCGGCGAGGTCGCAAAGCAGGATCGGCAGGCAGTCGGCGGTCATCACCGCACACACGATACCGGGTTGGCCGGTCCAGGAGCCGTCGGCCTCCAGGGTGTCTGGGGTTGCGGCATCGACGATGTGGCAGCCATGCAGCTGAGTCAGCCAGACCGGTTCGGCCGGAAGCTGCAGGGCTTGCGCCAACCGCCGGCGATTCTCCTCCACATGTTCGGCTTGGTCGCCCACGTGGTTGCCGAGGTTCAGGCTGGCGAACTCGCCCAGGCTCGCCCCGCCACTGCGGAAACTGGTGAAGGCCCGGACCCGCTCCGGCGCGGGCCACTGCGGCCTCAATCCTGACAAGCTCATGAGGCTCGCCTCAGGACGTCCAGCAGATCGAGCAGATCTCGCGGCATCTCCACTTGCCACTCCAGCCATTCGCCGCTGCGCGGATGCTCCAGCCCCAACCGTTCGGCATGCAGGGCCTGGCGGCGGAACCGGCGCAGCGCCTCGGCCAGTTCCGGGTTGCCACCGGCCGGCAGTTTCAGCCGCCCGCCGTAGACGGGGTCGCCCGCCAAAGGATGGTGGATGTGGGCCATGTGCACCCGAATCTGATGGGTGCGGCCGGTTTCCAGCTTGACCCGCAGCAGGGTGTGGCCCGCGAGCCGTTCGGCGATGCGGTAATGGGTGACGGACGGCTTGCCGACGTCGCGCACCGCGAACCGCTTGCGGTCGGCGGGGTGACGGCCGATGGGCAGGTCCAGAGTTGCGCCGGCGGTGACATAGCCCTGCACCAGGGCCAGATATTCGCGGTGGATGCTGCGCGCCTGCAGCTGATCGACCAGGGACTTGTGAGCCTGCAGGGTCTTGGCCACCATCAGCAGTCCGCTGGTGTCCTTGTCGATGCGATGAACGAGCCCGGCCCGCGGCAGGCCGGCCAGCTCCGGCGCGTGATGCAGCAGCGCGTTCTGCAGGGTGCCGTCACGGTGGCCGGCGGCCGGATGCACCACCAGGCCGGCGGGCTTGTTCACCACCAGCAGGTCGTCATCCTCGTGCAGCACTTCCAGGGGGATGTCCTGGCCTTCGCAGCCGTGGTCAGGTTCGATTTCAGTGCGCAGTTCCACCTGCTCGCCGCCGAACACCTTGTGCTTGGGCGGCACCACGCCGCCGTCGATGCGGGCGTGGCCGTCCTTGATCCAGCTTTGCAGCTTGCTGCGGGAGAACTCCGGGAACAGTTCGGCCAGTGCCTGATCGAGCCGCATGCCGGCGGCGGCGGCGGGAATTTCGGCGGTGAGGGTTTGAATCGAGGTCACGGAGTGTCTGAACAGAGTTGGTTCCGGGGGTCAGTGGATGCTACGGCATCCTATGGGCAGAAAGGCTTTCTGGGGTATACTCGGCCATCGTGGCGCGATAACCCTTGAACTTTTATGCATTCTTCGCTTCCCCCGCGCACTGGCCGCCCGATTCGGACCGGTTCAATCGCCGTGCTGGTCCTGATCTTGGCGTTGGCGTCGGGCTGCTCGCTGTTTGGCAGCAAGGAGTCTGACAAGGACGAGTACGCCAATTGGAGTGCCGGGCAGTTGATGGATGAGGCCAAAAGCGCCCTGACCGCGAAGAATTACGACAAGGCCATCAAATTATACGAGAAACTGGAGGCCCGCTACCCGTTCGGTCCGCAGGCGACTCAGGCCCAGGTCGACATCGCCTTTGCCTACTACAAGAACGGCGAGCCGGATTCCGCCATCGCGGCGGCCGACCGCTTCATCAAGGTGAACCCCAGCCATCCCAATGTCGATTACGCCCACTATCTGCGCGGGCTGGTGAATTATAACCGGGGCATCAGCTTTCTCGACCGATTCCTTCCCACCGATTCCTCCCAACGCGATCCCGGCGCGGCCCGCGACGCCTTGCGGGACTTCAACGAACTGATCAGCAAGTTTCCCCACAGCAAGTATGTGGATGACAGCCGTCAGCGGATTGGGGCGCTCCGCAACAACCTCGCCATGTACGAGGTGCATGTGGCCGATTTTTACATGCGCCGGGGCGGCTATCTGGCGGCCGCGCGGCGTTGCTCCGAAGTGCTGGAAAAATACCAGCGGACCCAGGCAGTGCCCAAGGCGCTGGAGATCATGCAGGAGGCATACCGCAAGCTGGGCATGAACGAACTGGCCGATGAT
Organism: Methylococcaceae bacterium; assembly: GCA_012026715.1. GTDB lineage: Bacteria > Pseudomonadota > Gammaproteobacteria > Methylococcales > Methylococcaceae > VEPB01. Next base: position 2,604 of record VEPB01000395.1, read on the forward strand.
GCCGCCCGGGTTTACGCCGTCAACTACGGCGAAGGGCGCAATCAGGCGGTCAGTCAGATCCACGATTTGTCCCCGGCCGAGAAGGTCTGGGACTTTCTCGGGTTCGACCGCTGACGCGGCCGCCCAGGACGCCATGCCGCCCGTACACGCTCTAGCTGGTGGTCCTGCAGTGGCCGGTTCGATCGACGTGCTGTGTGTTGGCCATGCCTCCTACGACCTGGTTTTCGCCATTCCCCATCACCCGACGGCCGACGAGAAGATCTTCGCCGACCAATTGGTTGCCTGCGGCGGCGGGCCTGCGGCCAATGCGGCGGTGACCGTGGCGCGGCTCGGAGGCCGCGCCGCGTTTGCCGGTTTTCTCGGTTCCGATCTGTACGGAGATGCGCATTTCAGGGAGCTGGTCGAGGCCGGGGTGGAAACCCGCTACGTCGCGCGTGGTCCCTTCCCGACCCCGCTTTCCGCGGTTCTGGTGAAGCCTGACGGCAGCCGTTCCCTGGTCAACCACAAGGGCGCGACGCCGCCCCTGACGGCCGGGCAGCTGACGATTTCCCCCGATACCGCCAAAGTGCTGTTGCTGGATGGTCACGAGCCACTAGTCTCGGTGCCGTTGGCGGAATCCGCCCGCCGGCTTGGCGTGCCGGTGGTGCTGGACGCAGGTTCGGTCCATCCCGGCACCAGCGTCTTGCACGACCAGGTGGACTGTCTGGCGTGTTCGGAAAAATTCGCCCGGCAGTACCTGGGCGGCAAGGATGAACAACGAGCGCTTCAGGTGCTCGGCGAGAAGGTGCCGGCGGTGGTCATCACCCTCGGCGAGCATGGCCTGGTGTGGCGACGCGGCGCGGAATCCGGCAAGTTGCCGGCGTTCGAGATCACGGCGGTCGACAGCACCGGTGCCGGTGACGCGTTTCACGGTGCCCTGGCTTTGGCGCTGGCGCGGGAACTCCCCTGGGAGCAATGCCTGCGGTTCGCCAGTGCCGCCGGCGCCCTGTGCTGTACCCGCCTGGGGGCCCGCAGCGGCATACCCCGGGCGGTGGATGTCGAGTGTCTACTGCAGTTGGGTGAGGCAGCATGAAGCGCGGTTCCATCCCCAACTCTCCGTTGTCGTTCGTGCTGCCTTTCCGCCGTTGGAGAGGAACTCCCATCGCGTCCGGTCGGCCGGACGGATCGTCTACCCTCGATTGCCGTGCCATTGATCGAGCGATTGATGTGAACCTGCAATGGCACGCTGTCGAGTGGGTCGTGAGATGAATATCTATGTGGGGAACTTAGCTTATCAGGTCACCAGTGAGGAGCTGCGCAAAGCCTTCGAGCAATTCGGCGAGGTCAGCTCAGCCAGTGTGGTGACCGATAAATTCACCGGTCAGTCCAAGGGATTCGGTTTCGTCGAGATGCCGGACAAAGCCAAGGGCGAAGAGGCCATCAAGCAATTGGATGGTAGTGCCCTGAAAGGCCGTAACATTCGGGTCAACGAGGCGCGGCCCCGGCAGGAGGGCGGTGGTGGTGGCGCCCGCCGCAGTGGAGGTCCCCGCCGTTTCTGACAATGGCCGAAGACTCGGCCTGCGGCCGGGTCTTCGGCAACCCTTTGCTCGCCAAGGGTGGCAACCGCCGCCTAGCCGGGGGACGTCGCCTTGAGCAGATAGGCCAGCAGGGGGTTGCGGAACAGGATGATCAGCACCACCACCAGGACGTAGATTGCCAGCGACTCGATCATGGCGAGCCCGATGAATAGGGTGCGCACGATGGTTTTTTCGGCCTCCGGCTGTCGCGCCAGGGCGTCGAGGGCGGCGACGATGGCCTTGCCCATGGCGAAGGCCGGCAGAGATACGCCGATGGCGATGGCCAGTGCCGCCACTGTCGTCGATCCCAGGGTAAACCAGCCCATCTCATTCATCGCGTTTGCGCCGCTCCTGTTGGATTTGCTGCTGTTGCAGTCCGCCGGCGACGAAAATGAGCGCCAGCATGCCGAATATATAGGCCTGAACCAGCGCCTCCACAATATGCAGTAGCAGGATCGGCACCGGCGCCAGGAATCCCGCCACCAGCAGAACCATCAACGCCGCCATTTCCAGGCTCATGATATTGCCGAACAGCCTCAGCGCCAGCGCAATGGTACGCGAGATCTCGCTCATCAGGTGGAACGGCACCAGGATCGGGCTGGGGCTCAGATAGTGGCGCAGGTAGGCGCGCAGGCCCTGGTCGCGAATGCCGAACCAGTGGGTCGACAGGAATACTACGATGGCCAGGGCCGAGGTTGCCGACAGGTCCCCGCTGGGGGAGTGCAGCCCTGGAATCAGCCCCAACAGGTTGGCTACCACCAGGTAGATCCATAGGGTACCCACGAAGGGCAGGAGACGCCCTGCGTGAGCGGGCGCCACCGCGGCGATGGCTTCTTCCATGGCCGCGACGATGCCTTCGGCCACCGTCTGCAGTGGTCCGGGCCGTTCCACCTGCGGATCGCGGGTCGCCAGCCAGGCAGCCAGCCCCAAAGCGGCGGTGACCCCCCAAGTGGTCAATACGGTGGTGCCGATGGCTGCCGAGATGTTCTCCATCCCCTAGTCCCGGATGAACAAATAGACGTTGATCGCTCCGATCGCCACGCCCAACAGCAGCAGGCTGAGGGTCCAGGTGTAGGAGTAGCCCTCGCTGCGGTCGTCCAGCCACAGCCCCAGATAGGCGGAACCCACCACCGGCAGGGTGAACAGCAAGCCCAGCATGGCCACGAAGCGAGTGTGCGCCAGCAGGGTGGGGCGATCCGCCTCGGCTTGGCGCATGCGGCGGCTTTGCCGCTCCACCCG
>VEPB01000197.1 GCA_012026715.1 Methylococcaceae bacterium
GAACTGCTGCAGGAAAGCCCCCGCTATGCCGCGCTGCGCAGCCAGGTCGATCAAGCCAGGGCGGAGGTCACCGGTGCCGGGGTGTTGCCCAATCCGCGCGTCAGCTATGGCCGCTACGACCTCATCAGCAAGACCAACACCATGTACGACGGCCGGGCGCAGGAGAATTACACCCTGGAAGTGCCGGTGCAGATCGCCGGGCAGCGCGGGGCGCGGGTGGAGACCGCGCAGCGCGGCGTGGCCCGCTCCGAGGCGGGCGTCCAGGCGGAGTTCCAGGGCATGGCGCGAGACCTGTGGTCGCTGTTCGTCAAGCTGCTGGTGGCGCAGGAGCAGGTCGTCGTGCTGCAGGAATCCGCCGACGATTTGGCGCGGCTGCATCGCATCGTCCAGGGACGGCAGCAGGGAGGAAGCGCCAGTTCCTATGACGTGTTGCGGATCGGCGTCGAGACCGGCAATCTGCAGAATCGCTTGGCGGCCGCCCAGGCCGATGTGGATGGGGCTTCCGGCGCCCTGGCCGTGGCCTTGGGGTTCAAGGACTGGCGTCCGCGGGCGGAAGGCCAGCTGGCGCCGTTGGGCGTTGCGATCGATCCGGGCCGTTTGCAGGACACCGCCCAGCAGGCCAACCCGACCTTGGAGACGGCGCGGCGCGGCGAGGTCCAGGCCGATGCAGCCCTGGAGCAGGCCCGGCGCGAACGTTGGCCGACGCCGTCGCTCTTCGTGGGCAGCGCCTTTACCGACCGCCCCTACGGCAACGCCACCTATGCCGGCGTTTCCGTGGAATTGCCCATCTTCGACCGAGGGCAGGGTGGCATGGCCAGGGCCGAGGCGGCCAGGCGGCCGGCGGCGCTGGAGCGGGAAACGGTGTCGGCGCGGACCCGCGCCGAGGTGGAGGTCGCCGCCGACCAGGTGAGGCAGCGCCGAGCGGTGCTGGAATCCTTCGAGCGCCAAGTGCTGCAGCCGCTGCCGGAACTGAAGGACATGGCGGAGAATGCCTACCGGCTCGGCAAGGGTTCGCTACTGGAGTTGCTGGATGCGGCGCGTTCGCGCACCGAGATTCGGATCAATCACCTCAATCTGCTTCAGGCGGAGATCGAGGCCGAACTGGATCTGCTGAAGGCGGTCGGCGGGCTGGGCGGTTCGGCAGGCGCAAGCGGACAGTGAGGTGTGGTGGTCGCGAGAGCGATGCTGATAGAATCGGATCGCCACCAGTTTGCGGATCGCCGATAAGCCCTCTTCAGCTTGCGTCCGGGTGGTCTGATTGCCACGATTGCCGGAGTGCTCATGAAATCGACCGATCGCTTGTTGCTGGAAAACAAGGCCTGGGTTCAGGAGAAACTGGAGCAAGACCCCGGCTTCCTTGATCGGTTGCGCCAGGACCGGGTTTGCGAGGTGTTCTGGATCGGCTGTTCCGACAGCCGGGTCCACGCCGACGAGATCACCAACAGTGAGCCCGGCGAAATTCTGGTGCACCGCAATACCGGCAACCAGGTGTCCCACTCCGATTTCAACGTGCTGGGCGCTCTGGAGTACGCCGTCAACGTGCTCAAGGTGAAGCACGTCATCGTCTGCGGCCATTACCGCTGCAAGGGCATCCGGGCCGCCATGCAAAAGCCCAATCCCCATCTGTTCTTCGCCAACAAATGGTTGAAGAACATCAAGGACGTCTACCGCATGCACCGGCGCGAAATCGACGCCGAGGAAAGCGAAGACGGCCGCTGGAACCGGCTGGCAGAACTCAACGTCATCGAGCAGGTGCATAACCTGGCGCACACGGCCATCATCCAGCGGGCCTGGAAAGCCGACCGCGACCTGCTGCTGCATGGCTGGATCTACGGGCTGCACGACGGCATCATCCGGGAGCTCATGACCTTGACCCCGGACATTCAGCTGGACCCACTGTACCAGTACGACCTGGATTGAACTTGGAGAAAGCGATGAGCGATTGTCTGTTTTGCCGCATGGTGGCGGGCGAGATCAAGCCCGATATCGTGTTCGAAAACCCGCAGGTGCTGGC
>VEPB01000027.1 GCA_012026715.1 Methylococcaceae bacterium
CCACCTACCGCGCCGAACCGGCCGCCACGCGCGGGATCAGAGCCCCGGAAGGCACCGCGGGCCTGCGCGCGGGCCCCTGGTTTGTCGCCAACAAGGAACTGACTACGGAATATCAGATATTCCGCCAGTCCGGCCGTTTCCGGGAAGCGTCCGAGCCGGCCGGCGCGATCAGCGTCCACCTGCACCCGCAGCACCGAATCCCGGCTTGCGGAAATCCGCTGTTAGGTTCGCTGTTCACCGCCGGGCTGATTCCGGTTACCCTGCCCCACGGGGCGAACTTCGCGTTTTCCACTACCGAAAACGGCCGGCAAAAAACCTATGACTTCCGCCTGGAAGCCTCGGCGCGGACCTCGCTGTGGGATTGGGCCGTCAAACCCTTCAACTCGGAAACGGCGGCCTACGCGGAAGCGCTGCGGATCGCCCCGGCCAGCGCAGCACCGTGAAGCGCCGACCCACACCAACTTCCCTCCGCCGTCATGACCCAGCGATCCCCTGACTCGACCATCCTCGTCACCGGCGCCAGCAGCCAGATCGGCCATTTCCTGCTACCGAAGCTTATCGTCGCCGGATTTTCGGTACAGGCGCTGAGTCGTCGGCCGCCGGAAACGGACGAACCAGGGACCCGATGGCACCGCTGCGACATCGCGGCCGGAACCCTGCCGGACGCCCCCTTGTCCGGAGCGATCCACCTGGCGCCACTGCCGCTGTTGCCCCCGCTGCTGCCGCGATTGGCGGAGCTCGGCGCGAAGCGCGTCATCGGCTTCGGTTCCACCAGCCGCTACACCAAGGCGGCTTCGGCCGATCCGGCCGAACGCGCCTACGCCGCCGATCTGGAACGGGCCGAGGCGGCCATCGCCGAATTCTGCGAACCCAGGAACATCGCCTGGACGGTGTTTCGCCCCACCCTGATCTACGGCTGCGGGATGGACAAGAATGTCAGCGCCATCGCCCGCCTGATCCGCCGTTTCCGGTTTTTCCCCCTGATCGGCGGCGAAGGCGGCTTGAGGCAACCGGTCCACGCCGACGACCTGGCCGCCGCCTGCCTGGCGGCCTGGGAGCATCCGGCGGCCTTCAACCGCGGTTACGACCTGAGCGGCGCCGAGGTGCTGAGCTACCGCGCCATGGTGGAGCGCATTTTCGTGGCGGAAGGCTTGCCGCCGCGCTTCCTGCCCATTCCCCTGGCCCTGGTCCGCGCCGGCATCCGGCTATTGTCGCTGTTGCCCCGCTATGGTTATCTGACGACCGAGATGGCCGACCGCATGGCGGCCGATCTGGCCTTCGAGCATGCCCGCGCGTCAGCGGATTTCGGCTACGCCCCACGCCCCTTCGAACCACCCTGCTTGGGCTGAACCCTGCCCGTTCCCGTAGCCCGGGTGCAGCGCAGCGAATCTCGGGACCCGTTAGGCTCAGAACAAACTCATCTGCTGCCCCGGCAGCACCGGCGGCCGAAACTGGGAGCTGTCGAGGTTCAAGGTCCGGACGTTCAGCCCCAGCCGCCGCACCGCCAAACGGAAGCGCTGGCGCATGAGTTCGGCATAGGCGCCGGTGCCGGTCTGGCGGTTGCCGAAGCCGGATCGGTACAACTCGCCGCCGTGAAACTCCGCCAACCGGTTCAGCACATGCTGCTTCTTGAGGGGCACATGGGCTTCCAGCCAGTCGGCGAACAACTCCTTCAGCTCCAGCGGCAGCCTGAGGATGATGTACTGGGCCTGGCTTGCCCCCGCGGCTACCGCCTGCTCCAGCAAGGCTTCCATCTCTGCGTCGGTGAGAAAGGGGATGACCGGCGCCACCAGTGCCGCCACCGGCACGCCGGCGTGGGACAATCGGCGAATCACCGCCAGCCGCCGTTCCGGCGCCGCCGCCCGCGGTTCCAGCACCCGCGCCAACCCACGGTCGAGGGTGGTGAGGGATATGGCCACCTGCACCAGACGGCGTTCCGCCAGGGCTTCCAGCAGATCCAGATCGCGCTCGACCAGCGCCGACTTGGTAGTGATCGCCACTGGATGGCGGCAATCCAGCAGGATTTCGAGGATGCGCCGGGTCAGCCGCCGCTGGCGCTCGATGGGCTGGTACGGGTCGGTATTGGCACCCAGGGCGATGGTCTTGCACTGGTAGTTGCGGGCCGCCAGTTCGCGTTCCAGCAATTTCGGCGCATCGCTCTTTGCCATCAGCCGCGACTCGAAATCCAGCCCTGGGGAAAGACCGACGTAAGCGTGACTGGGGCGGGCGTAGCAATAGATGCAGCCGTGCTCGCAGCCGCGGTACATGTTGACGGACTGCTCGAACGGGATGTCGGGGGAGGTGTTGCGGGTGATGGCGGTTCGCGAGGCTTCCTCGGTCACCTGGGTGACCAGGGGCGGAATCGCTTCTTCGGCAAACCAACCGTCGTCAAAAGCCTCATTGCGCTGCCGGCTGTACCGAACGGCCGGATTGCCCACGGCACCGCGTCCCTTGCGCAGGCGCGGCGGTTGGCTGGGGGGCTCGGAAGAATCGCGGCTCATGGCCGCTCATGCTACCACCGCGGCGGCGGCTTGCCTCGGAATCGAAGGACGAGGCGGGACAGGGCTGCGCCTGTCAAATCGGCGGAGCGCCCGAGCGGGGATGGTGGCGGTACGTCCCTGTACCGGAAGGAATGCTAAATGAATCAGCGAATTCCTTAGAGCTTGCCTTCCTTTTTGTAGTAATCGATTTCTTCGTTCAGCTTCTGGAGAGTGTGTTCGAGGGGGGCCACCGCGCCG
>VEPB01000278.1 GCA_012026715.1 Methylococcaceae bacterium
GCCGGATCAGCATCTGCAGATGGCCCGCATGCGGGCGCTGGAGTCCGGGCGCTATCTGCTACGGGCGACCAATACCGGGGTGACGGCGATCGTGTCGCCGCGAGGGACGGTCGTCGTACGGGGGGCGCCATTTGAGCAAGCCGTGGTAACCGGTAGCATCCTGCCGATGCAGGGCGCCACCCCTTACGTGTTGGCGGGGGACTGGGCGATGCTGGCTTTGTTGGCGGGGGTTGGAGGCTCTCTGGCATACCCGCGTTGGCGGCGCAGGGGATCAAGGGATGCGGCTTGCCAAGACCGCGGACGTGGCCCGCAGCAGCGTCGGCGAGTACCTGCGCCGGTTCCGTGAATCGGGACTGGTGTGGCCGTTGTCGGCGGCGCTGTCGGACCGGGACCTTGAGGCTTGCCTGTTCCCGCCGCCACTGTCCATTCCCAGCGAGCAACGTCCGCTGACGGATTGGCCGACGGTGCATGCCGAGATGCGCCGCAAGGGGGTGACCTTGATGCTGCTGTGGCAGGAGTACAAGGCGGCGTACCCGGACGGGAATCACGTAACCGGAATTCGGTCCACCTGGCTTTTTGTTGTCGTCTACCCATGACAATGACCGCTTCAGAAGGGACTGCACTGGATCATACAGCCATCTGCGGTCAGTCATTCCGCAATCGTGCCGGTCACTCGAACGTCTGCTTCGACTCAAGTAGCCGTCGCCCACCCTCGTGTCGCTCGCCCAGGGATCACCTTCGGTAGTTCTGGCCCATCGTGCTTGCCATAGGTGCGGCAGGCACCTCACTATACCCGTCTATGCCTTGTTCGAATTCACAACCGATCCGCAACGTCTGGCGCGAGCCGAGTTGTTCATCGTCAAGGGGCTGGCAAGTGGCCGCCTCAATCTCGTAATCGCCAAGACCTTCCCGCCGGAGCCGATCGTGGAGGTCCGTGGCTATCTCGAATCGAACCAGCAGATCGGTAAGATCGTCGTTAACGTATGAGGAGTCGCAAGTCTGCTCTTGAACGCTCCGTTCAATGTCATCTAACCAGAGGTGCCCCATCGTATGCGGCTTGCTGACGGCGACAAAATCTACAGCGGAAAGATTGGCGGGGCGGCAATCATGCTGGTGGGGCTCCTCTCCCTCGGTATCAGTATCTTGCTACCCTTTGCCGTCGGAGATCCCCTGCTAGGCGTTGTACTCATGGGACTTCCGCTTTTGCTCCTGGGCGGGTTCGAGCTTGTCTCGGGTTTTGCGTCATTCGCGACGCGGATCGAAATCCATCAGGAAACCCTCGTTCTGTCGGCCCCGGCGTGGCGAGGATGCCCCTTGCCCCCAGTGCGCAAGCTCTCGCCGCGTTGGGAGGAAGTTCAGGCTGTCAGATATCGCGCGGAGATTTATCACCTGTTGCCGGGCGGGGGTTTGCCTTTTCCTGTTACCACCTACGCCATCGAGACCCAAAAAGGGAGAATGATCCTTGGGGGAAAGTTGGTTCCTGGACTTGCTGAGGCGATGGCTGAGATCGCTCATCGATCGGGCTGCTCTGTCAGTGAAGAAAGACCTGTGACGGCAGGAATTTTGCGAGTTCTCTTCAAGGGACCGCCGTCCTGGCCCTGAATCTCAGCAAAAGAACGTCCACGATCGGCCGCCTTTTTTGAGGAGAGACGAGATTGACCGGCGGAGCACCGAGGGGCCGTCGACAGCCAGTAACCTTCGATGGCCTCAATCGATTGCTTCCGGCCAATGCACCCTGAACTCTTTCCTTGATCTGGCTCAGGATATCGCCTTGACATTGCGCCTCCACAGGTACATTGTCCAACTGTGTGGGCCGTTTTCTCCACTCCCACACTGGAAGTGCGGGCTTCCATCCGCACTGCATTTTTCAGTCTGATTCTAAGGAGAACTGCCATGTCAAACGAACGCCAAGGGTCGTTGCAACCGGTGGAACCGTCTCCAAGCGAACAGGCCGTCCGCCCCTCATACACCAAGCCCGAGTTGTTCCTGGTCGCACCGGCGACCCAGCTGCTGCAAGGGCCGATGATTAGCGCAACCTACAGAGACTGCTCCAACAGCGGATACAGCTACGATCCTCAACCTTGTTGATCACGTCGGCACGCCGCTGACTGCACCTTTGCCGGGCGGTCACTTACGACGACCGTTCGGCGCGACACGAAACACAAGACCGCCGGTCGGGCGTGAGGGCTTTCCTGAATCGCATACAACCCCGGCCGGTCTTACCCTCGGTAGAAGAGGGATCCGGCAGTACCATGGGTCGGTTCCGCAGCATGTGTCCGTCGAGTACAGCCAGAGCTGCCACAAGGATCGGCAGGAAAAGCCTGTTCTCCCCCCAATATCTCGCTTGGAGAACCAGGCCGATCGGAAGGTCGGGTGAACGACCGTGAAGCACGCTTGGGCCTCCTACCTGGGCAGTGTGACAAGCACGGACTGTCACGGCGTCGTTGCAGCCATCGTCCTGGTCCTCGTTGTCGCGCTGACCGAAGGAATAAGCGTGGTTCTGTTATTGCCCATCCTCGCGCATGCCGGTCTGGATGCCGGCGCAGGATCCGGCGGCGGACTCAGTGCGGAAGACGTGTCGAGGATCTTCGCCATGGTCGGCCTGGCCCCCACCTTGTCAATGTTGCTCGCCGCCTTCTTGGTGTTGAGCGCCTCTCACACGGTTCTGGCGAGGAAGCAGGCGGTCGCCATGTTTACGTTCGAACAGAGCGTCGCCCATGCCTTCCGCCAACGGCTCTATAGCGCAATCGTCAATGCAAAATGGCTAGCCATCTGCCGCATCCCTTCGGCAGATCTGATCCATGCCCTGCTAGACCAAGTCAGCCGTGTCGGTACCGGTAGTTATGTGCTGCTGATGCTCGCCGGCGATGTCGCCGTGGGCCTGATCTATGTGCTCCTTTCCGCTTCGATGTCCTGGGTCATGACGCTTTTCGTGTTGATCTCCGGGGTGTTACTGGTAGGCCTGTTGCAGGGATCGGCGCGGAAACTCCACTGCAGCGGACAAACCATCGCTGATACCCAGAGTACGCTTTATGCCGGCACCATCGAACACATGCAGAGCCTCAAGACGGCAAAAACCTACTCCGCTCACGATCGGAATAGACGGTTTTTCAGCGGCTTGAGCGCTGATCTTGCCGATGCCTACATGAAAGGGGCCCGCCGTCAGTCCTCGGTCGGCGCCGCATTCGAAATCGGTTCCACCGTCGTCCTCTGCGCGGCCCTCTATGGCTCCATCGGCCTGCTGCGACTGCCAGCCGCCCGCATCATGGTGCTGCTGCTCCTCTTCTCCCGGATCATGCCCCGCATCATGTCCGCGCACCAGCACTATCGGAATCTGACGCTCATGCTGCCGACGTTCGGTCAAGTCGCCGGCATCATCGAACGTCTAGAGGCCGAAGCGGAACCGGCAAGCCCCGCGCCCCAGCGCATCTGCCTGCGGCGCCATCTGCAACTTCAAGGCGTCAGCTTCCGCTATCGGCCGGAACTTCGGCCCGCCGTTCACGACCTGGATCTCGTGATTCCGGCCGGGAAAATCGTTGCGCTGGTGGGCCCTTCAGGGGCCGGCAAAAGCACCGTGACCGATCTCGTCATGGGGCTGCTCTCCCCCGATCGCGGCTCGATCCTGCTGGACGGGGTCGCCTTGCAAGCCCCGGACCTGACCGCGTGGCGCGAACAGATTGGTTTCGTCTCCCAGGAGACCGTGCTGTTCCGCATGAGCCTGCGCGAGAATCTGTTGTGGGCCAACCCCTATGCCAGTCCGGCGGATATCGAGGCGGCGCTGCGGCTATCTGCGGCTGATACGTTCGTCAACGCCCTTCCGGAGGGATTGGATACCGTGGTGGGCGAGCGTGGTTTTCGTATCTCTGAGGGGGAACGACAGCGTCTCGCGCTAGCCCGCGCTTTGCTGCGTGCGCCGAGTCTGCTGGTGCTCGACGAGGCAACAAACAGCCTCGATCCAGACAACGAAAGCCGCATCCTGAACGCAATCAGCCATCGGTCGGGCATGACCGTGCTGCTGATCAGCCATCGCATGGCGACGATACGCTGGGCCGACCTCATCTATTTCATCGAAGCTGGGACCATCAGCGAGATGGGTAACTGGACGAGCCTTATCACCAGGCCGGAGGGCCGCTTCCACGATTTTTGCGTAGCGCAGGGCATTGGTTCTTCCAGCGAGGCAGCGGTTCCCGCGTCGCGACCGGAATCTCGATGGCAGGACTTTCACCGAGGCGACGAATGAACGTCGGCTTCAGCGTGCTCACCTCTGGTTCGGCGGTGGAAATTCGCTGTTTTGGCTGTGATCCGTCCGTCGCCGACGGCATGGTCAGCTTGTTCCAGTGCGCGGACGGGGCTGCTGTGCTGATGGGACGATTGTATTATCGCGCCGATCTAATCGGCGCTCTGGGGGACAAAGCGACGGCGGAGCAGCACCGCAGCCATGCAGCGTTGGCGTGGGCGGCATACGAGCGCTGGGATCATCCGGGGATGGCCCGCCTGGAAGGTGATTACTGTCTGGTGATCTGGGACCGAAGGCGGAATCGCTTCATCGCAACAAGAGATCCCTTAGGCCGTTTTCCGCTGTTCTGGAGCAAGGACTCGAAGGCCATTGCAGTCAGCACCTCGTTCGCCGCGCTGCCGGCATCGGGGTCTCGGACGCTCGATCTCGATTACGTCGCAGACTACCTCACCCGGCCATTGCTGGGAATTCAGGAGCCGCCGTCCGAATCTTGCGTATGGAAACAAATCCGGCGTGTCGTGCCGGGGGAAGCTCTGATCGTCGACCTGAATGCCGGGAGCGCCCTGCGAAGGCCTTACTGGAATTGGCTCGAACAGATGGTCGAACCTCCTTCGGATCGTACCGAAGAGATCGCCGACGATTTTGCGCATCGGGTCCGTCAGGCAGTGATGGAACGCAGTCATGGAACGACCGGTGCCCATCTATCGGGAGGCGTGGACTCCACGGCCGTGGCGGTACTGGCTCAGGAGACCCTGCGTTCGCGTCCGACCCCATCGTCCTTGCACACGTTCTCATTGATCTATGAGCATCTGGCCACATTGTGCGGTGAGACCGGCTATATCGATGCGGCACTGCACGTTCTTCCCGATGCGGTGGCGCATCGCATCTGCGCCGATACCCTCCTGACCTACGATGCGCTGAGGGTAGAACCGGATTGTGATGAACCCTTCGCCGACTTGCTTGATTTATCGCGCGATCAGGCCATTCTCGATGCCGCGGCCTCGTCGGGCGTCACGACGTTGCTGACCGGGCACGGCGGAGACGATGTTTTCGATGTCCCGCCCTACCATATCGCGGACCTGCTCCATAGCGGCGCAATCCGAGCGGCTTGGCGGGAAGCCGGCCGCTGGAGCAACGCGTTTGACGGCAACTCCTGGCGCGCCCTGTACCGATATGGTCTCGCGCCTCTCATGCCGGTCAGACTTCGCGCTGGGTTACGCGCTGCCCTTGCTGGCGGCGCAGTCGGATGGCAACAGCAGGGACTTGGTACGCTCGCGCCGTGGCTCGCGCGCCCCTTCGCGCGGGAATATCACCTTTACGAACGCGGACTGAAACAACTTCGGAACGTCCACGCATCGGGCCTCACCGTGGGTCTCGACTTCGCCCTGGCTGTCCTGCAGGCCCATGTCGGCAATGCGCGCGGGTGGGCATTGGCCATTCCGCGCGGGGTTTTCTTGGCCCATCCTTTGACCGACCCCCGAATCCTCGGACTTGGCCTGGGAATCCGGCTACGCTACCGACAGGCGCCGGGAACGCACAAACCTCTGTTGACCCTGGCGATGCGCGACGTTCTGCCGGCGGCGATTCGGCAGCGCCACAGCAAATGCCACTTCAACGAAGTCCACTACCGCGGCTTGGCACACAATCTGGCCAACCTGGAGGAGTTGATTCAGACGTCACGCGCCGGCGAAATGGGTCTGTTCGATTGTGGCGTTCTGACGGAATGCCTTCGTCGCGCCTCGCTCGGCGATGACGTTTCGCCTCAGGGTGCCCTGCAACTGGATCTCGCGCTCTCGCTCATCAAATGGCTTGCCTTGCAGGAACGACTCGCCACA
>VEPB01000028.1 GCA_012026715.1 Methylococcaceae bacterium
CCGCCGCGTAACGGCCACGACGAATCTGGTCAGGACTCCCCGCTGTCGGGTCCGGTGAAGTGCTTTCGCATCAGCGGTCTTCCCGCAGCCACGCCCACGCCGCTTCGGCCTCGGACGAGTCGAAGTAGCGCACCGTTGCGTGGGTGAAGGGCTTACACAGCCGGGCCATCCAACCCTCCCACGCCTTTTCTCCCACCACAGCGATGCGGTCGAACGCTGAATAGTGAGTGGCTGCAAACTGGATATCGTCCCATGCCGCGTGCAGGTCCCAGCCGTGGAAGTCTGCGAACTCGATGAACAGGCGTATCCCGGTCCTTTCCGCTATGGCAGCGTCCACCGCGGGCACGAAGGTCCGGTAATCTTCGTCATGGAGTTTTCCGCTCACTGTGAAACCTATGAACTGCGATGAACCGGTCTGAAACTGTTCGATCATGGGTTGTTCCTCTTCGGGATGGCATCGAGAAACCTGCGAGCCGCACTCACCACCAGGGCTGATTTCTCACCCTGCGGGCCAGCATGGGAAACAGAAACACGGAAATCATGCCTGCGCAGACCAGAACCGCGGCCCGGTCCTGGGCCATGAGCCCGGAGGACACGCCGATTTCGGTGATGATCACGATCAAAGGCAGGCCGGTGGCGGAATAAAGGGCAAAGGGCAATCGATCAGCCGGCGCCAATTCCTGCTTGTAGAGAAAAACCGGAGCCCCACGAACCAGGATGAGCAGTCCCAGCAAAGAGATGATTTGGACTGGAACGATGGGGCTGGACCACAGCGCAGCGAGGTCAAATCGCATGCCGGCGACGATGAAAAAGATCGGGATGAGGAAACCGTAGCCAATGGCGTCCAGCTTTTGGCGAAGCAGGGAACCCGCTTCACCCTTGCTGGCCAAACCCACGACCATGCCTGCGGCAAAAGCGCCCATCACCACATTGAGACCGAATTTGGCGGCCATGGCGACCAACAATGCCTGCAGCGCGATACACAACCGTACCGGAAACTGGCCGCTGCTTTGCATGGTGTGCGCCAGTGCATCGATCAGTTTGGAGGAGCGGACTCGAATGGCGGCATGGGCCGCCAGAAAGGCGATGCCAAGAAACACCACGACTAGAAACGTGTGGATCACGGTACTGTGTGAAGGGATTAAGATCAGCGAAATCACCACAAGCGGGCCAAATTCGCCCATCGCCGCAGCCGATACCACCTGTTTGCCAAACTCAGTGTTCAACACGCCTTCATCCCGGAGAATCGGTGCCAGGACGCCGAGCGCGGTGGTGGACAAGGCTATGGCGGCTAGTACCGGCGGCGCATGGATGAGACCGATCGCCTGCACGAAGAACATGCAGACCATGGCCACGGCGAATGAGAGAAACCAACCTCCAATAGCCAAAGCCATCGGTCGACCCTGCATTTCGCCGAGATCGATTTCCAGACCCACCATGAACAGGAGAAAAGTCAGACCGAGTTCTCCCAGCAGGCCTACAAGGCCATCGGGCGTGATCAGATTAAACAGATGCGGCCCGATAAGGATGCCCAGCAGGATTTCCACCACCACCACGGGCAACCGAAAACGCGATGGTAGTTCCGCCAGCAAGGGTGCGAGGGCGGCGGCAAATGCAACGAAGAAAAGCTCTGAGCGGAACGTTTCCATGGCGACCTCTTCTCTTTGTTGTTAACGGTGACGGGGGAAGGAAGCGACGGATGAGCGCGCGCTCCGGAAAACATGTTCGCTAGAACCCATAGTCAGGCAGTCTGATGTCGTCGCGCACCGCACGGCCGATGAAGAAATTCGCAATGAGCGGAATCCGCAATAGCCGAGTGACCTGGTTGCGGAAAGTGATGCCGAGTGCGCTTTTTGGGGCGAAAGAGGAAGCGAATTTTACTGCCGACTCCTGCTTGTGCTTGATGAACGACATCATGCGCGCCTGATAGCGCGCGAACGCTTCGACGTGATCGTCTCTGCATTCGCGAAGTTCGCCCGCGAGCACATAGGCTTCGGCCATCGCAAGCCCGGTCCCCTCGCCGGCAAGGAGCGAGACGGCGGCCGCGGCGTCTCCGATCAGCGCCGTGCGACCTTTTGCCCAGCGATTCATGCGAATCTGGCTGACGCGGTCGAAATAGATTTCGCCAGCGTTCTCCATTGCAGCGAGGATGTGCGGGCTTTCCCAGCCACCATCGGCAAAGACGTTTGCCAGCACTGATTTGAGTTCTTGTTCGCTACATGGACGCTCTGTGGTCATGTACTCGTCGCGAAAGATGAAGAGAAAAAGCGTCTTGTCATCACGCATGGAGAAGCGTGAAATCTGTCTTCCCGGGTCACTATGGCTGATATAGACGAGCTCATCGCATGGACGGTAGCCCTCGGCCTCGAACGCACCGACGTGATAACCGAGAGCAACCTCGAACGGTGCTTCTGGCCCGAACGCAACTTGGCGGACGCGCGAATGCAGTCCGTCAGCGCCGATGACCAGATCGACATCGCGCGGGGCGGCATGATCGAAGCCGACCCGCACGCGGTCACCCTCATCCTTGATCGTCGCCACCGAGTCGCCAAAGAGCGTCTCAACTTCGCCGTCAAGCGCACCGTAGATCGTGGCTGCAAGATCGGAGCGCCGAAGGCTCGTGAAGCGGCCGTGCGTCATGCTCCGGAAAACATCGACGGAAAAGCCGCCATTCTTGTGGCCGTGCCGGTCGACGAGGCGCACCTCTTTTACCTGGTAGCCCAGCTCTCCAATTCGGGGGAGCAGACCCATCTTCTCGGCAATGTCGTAGCCGACCCCCCAGAAGTCAACGACATAGCCGCCGTTGCGAAGCTGTGGTGACTCCTCGATGAGCAAGACCTCGTGGCCGGATTTCCGCAGCCAGTATGCGAGTGTCGGACCGGCGATTCCGGCCCCGTTTATGGCAATCTTCACATTCGCCTCCCTCTAACCAACTACGATCGAATTCGATCAGGCATTTCGTTTGAATCGATCCTTCCGTGAGTCGTTCTCCAATAAGGCTTCGTAGAGCGGCAGATTCCCAGCCCAATCCGCCACCAGCAGAGCGGAAAAACAGGCGATGAACAACGGTAGGATCAAGGTGTAATTGCCGGTCAGTTCGATGATCAAGACAATGCCGGTCAACGGTGCATGGACCACAGCGGTAAAGTAAGCGGCCATGCCGACCACCGCGAACAATTTAGGGTCCACGTTCAGGGATGGAAACAGCATCTGAATCGTCTCGCCGAGGCCCCAGCCCAGCAGGGCGCCGAGCACAAGTATGGGAATGAACAGGCCGCCGGCAGCTCCGGAACTGGAACTGCCGATCGTCAAAACGAAGCGGATCAGGAAAAACAACCCCGCCGCTTTCAGCGGCAACACCTGACCTTCCAGTATTCCGTTCACGAAGTCCTGCCCGCTGCCTAATAGTTGCGGGAACCGCCAACCGACGATTGCCACCATCGATGCCAGAGCCAGCCACCAGGCGAGCCGTGGCCAGGAAGTCAGTGTGAGTCGTTGCGCAGACAACAAAGAGCGATTGAACAGCCCGCCGAGCAGTGCCGACAGCATTCCCAATGGCACGAATGCGATCAGTAGAGACAGGGGTGAGGTTCCGGCAATCGCCAGATGAAAGGTCGGATACTGTCCCAGCACGGCACGGCAAACCATGTCAGCGGCCAGGCAGGCGAGCGCCGCAGTGAAGAATTCCAGCGAGGCAAACCGCCACTCCAATTCTTCAAGCACGAAGACCAATCCCGCCAAAGGCGCATTGAACGCCGCCGCCAATCCGGCCCCGCCCCCGGCCGCCACCAAAATCGCGCGATCGTCGCTGTGTCTGCCGGGCCACAGGTTCGCAACGCCCTGGCCAACCGCCCCGCCCATATGGACGCTGGGACCTCCCCGTCCGAGCACCAAACCACCGGTGACGCCGACCACCGTGCTGACAAACTTGATGACCAGCACCCGCAACCAGCGAAACGGGCGGCGTCCTTGAAGCACGACTTTCAAATGCGGAATACCGCTACCCGATGCCTCCGGTGCAAAGTGGACCACCAGACTCGCGGAGAACATGACTCCGGCCAAGGCCAGACCCAGGATCATCCAGGATCCCCCATCCGGGCGTCGATGGGCGAAATCGAGGATTCGAGTGCGGAGGACTTCGCCGTAATCCAGCGCCAGATGGAAACAGACCGCGACGGCACCGGTCAGCAGGCCAATCAGAATAGCCTGCGCCATGAGGCGGTGCCGGTGCCGACTTAAGGGTGTCGAACGATCACGCCTCCAGCCCGGCTTCTCGATCCGGGTAGTATTCAACCAGGAAATCCAGAGATGACGATCGGTCCTCCCGTAGTCTCGAAGCGGCGTCGAACCGTTTCTTCGATGTTCAACCCTCGCAACGGCGGACACCGGTGTCACGCGTTCTCCAGACTGTCCGTTAGAACTGATAGCGAAGGTTGAGCTGGACATTGTGGGTAAACAGGTCAGTGCCGGGCTTGTTGACCACGTATTGCCCCAAGTACCCCAGATCGACCCCCAGCTGTTGGGTGAATTGAAATGCCAATCCCGCGAGTGCGCGGTTTTCGCTGAATCCGGTCGGCCCGAAGGTATTGGTGTTGAGGTACCCGAGGACTTCGTCACCCACATAAGCGCTCAAATCGTCGTGGATGAAGCGCAAGGGATGACTTAGTTGCAACATCTGGCGAGCCCGCACCCCGGTATTGCCGGTATCCTGGCGGATACGCTGTTCCAGGCGGCTGCGGCTGGTGAATTTCCAATCCCCGAACGCGGTGTTGTACAGGAAATCCTCGTAGGGCCGATTCTCCTGATAGGCAAGTTTGTCCAGCGGGTGAAGCCAGTCATGGACGTAGCCTAGCCAGACACTGGCATGCTCGTTCAGTGAATAGCCCACCTGCGCAAACAGCAGGTTCTCCGAGAACCGGAACCCTTGTGAGCTATCGTCTCTCCAGCGACCTTGATTCATGATCTGCCAGCGAAAATCCCGCAATGTTGGAGATAGGTCGCCGAGACTGCCCGACAGGGTGACGGAGTCCCAGTTACCAGCCATGTTATTGGTTGCCGCTCCGCCGGGTTGCGCATAGGCGATGGCGAGGAGCGGCAGAACTTTCAACGCGTGCGCTGTGGGCGAATTCATTCAGTACCTCTGGTCAAAAAGATTTGGCCATCAGCACTGCTGATGGCATTCTAAGCACCAAGTCATGTTGCTGCAAACAATGTTTGCGACAACATACCAGCATGGAAAATGCCACCTGCTAACCGTGCGGAACTACAGTCACTTACAACAAAGCCTTCAAAACAGACAGGCCTGTGGAGGTTGAAATGAACCAGCCTTTGCCAACCGTACAGGAGATAATCAACCTTTCAGCTCTGGATGCCGTAGCCTATGACGCGTAATGCCTCCGAAACGATCCGCTCGGAAAAGGACCATGCTCCCGATTCAAAAACATGGGCGTATGAAGTGCTGAAACGCTTCAGGCTGGTCTTCAAAGCGGTCCAACAACATTCGCAATGGGTAGAAACCCAATGCGGTTTAACCAGCGCCCAACTGTGGGCCATGTGGGAACTATCGATGAGCCCTGGGCTACGGGTGACCGAGTTGGCCAAGGCTATGTCGATTCATCATTCCACGGCAAGCAATCTGCTCGACAAGTTGGCCAGGAAAGGACTGATCAGGAGGGAACGGATCAGTGAGGATCAACGTGTCGTCACCCTGACATTGACGCCAGAGGGACTGGAACTCATCCAGCAAGCCCCGGCGCCGGCACAGGGCATCTTGCAACATGCGCTGTTCTGCTTGCCGGAAGCCGTACTTCAGTCCCTTGCCAAGGATCTGGATGCGCTGGTTAAAGAGATGGAAATCAAGGACGACGATGCGGCCATGCAACCGCTAAATCCACTGGCAAAAACGATACGGAGCAACAACAAGAAAGGGTCCCAGGGAGGCGACTGAATGCGGCAGTCACTTAAGAAAGCCCGCCATGGCCGCGACGTCGGATTCGCTCTGCCCCTAGTTTCGCCACAGCAAACCTAGCTCCTCGTTTCAATGGAAAGCCAGGCCGTTCATCAGTTCTTCTTTCAGTTGATGGTCATGTTGCTGACCGCTCGGCTCTTCGCCGAACTGTTCGCGCGCCTGCAAAGTCCACCGGTAGTGGGCGAACTCCTGGCCGGTGTCATCCTTGGTCCCAGCCTGTTGGGCTGGCTGGAGCCGAGCCAGGTCATCAAGCTGCTGGCCGAAATCGGCATCATCTTGCTGTTGTTCGAGGTCGGATTGGAAACCGATATTCGGCAACTGGCGAAAACCGGCTGGCAAGCTTTGCTGGTCGCGGTCAGTGGTTTCGTCTGGCCGTTCGTCCTTGGATTTGGGTTAAGTCGCCTGGTGTACGATCGCAGCCTGCTGGAAGCCCTGTTCGTCGGCGGCACGCTCACGGCGACCAGTATCGGGATCACGGTGCGCGTTCTCACCGACCTGAAGCGCCAGCACAGCCGGGAAGCCCAGGTGGTTCTGGGAGCTGCGGTCATCGATGACATCCTAGGCGTGATCCTGCTGGCCGTGTTGTACGAGTTTTCCCGCGGCGGTGACGTCGACCCCGCCAATGCCGGGCGGGTGATGGGATTGATTGCCGCATTTTTTGCGCTGGCACCGGTCTTCGCCAAGCTCATCTCGCTACTGATCCGGCGGTTTGAGCTGATCAGCCAGACCGATGGACTGATCCCGACCCTGATCGTCTCGCTGGTACTGTTCTTCGCCTGGCTGGCTCACGCCATGGGGACACCGGAACTGCTGGGCGGATTTGCCGCCGGCCTAGCGTTGTCCCGACGGTTCTTCCTGCCCTTCGGTGTGGCGTTACGCAGTGATCCGGCGTTTTCCGACCGCATCGATACCCAGATGCGGCCGATCATTCAGTTGTTTGTTCCCATTTTCTTCGTGATGGTCGGACTGTCTCTGAATCTCCGCGTCATCGATTGGAGTTCATCGTTCATTTGGTCATTTTCCCTGAGCCTGTTTGCCGTTGCGGTGCTTGGAAAACTGGTAGGGTCACTGCTCCTCCGCGGCGCCTGGGTGGAACGTTTCGCCGTCGGTATCGCCATGATTCCCCGGGGCGAGGTGGGGCTGATCTTTGCGGAACTCGGACGGACCGCGGGCATTTTGAACAACGAAATCTACGCCGCGCTGATCATCGTCATCGCGCTGACAACATTGCTGTCGCCGATGTTGCTGAAATCTTTTTACCGCCGATTTCTCCCATCAGTCCCGGTGCGCGGCGAGTTACCACGATAGGAGAACGTATGGATGTCTTGAAGGGGCCTCGTTACCTGGCAGCGGCCATTCTGGGGCTCGGTTTTTGGCCATTGGATATGCTGGCGTCGGAAACGCTTTCAAATGCCCTTGATTTAAGCACACATCCCGTCGGCTATTTTGCGTTAGCCCTGTTTGGGATCGCCTATGTGTTCGTGGTACTTGAAGAAGTGCTCGAACTGCGCAAGTCAAAGCCGATGATGCTGGCAGCGGCGCTGAGCCTTGGGGTACCTCGGCAGTATCGGTGCGCATTTTTTACTCAATTCCGAACTGTTCTGAGGAACTTCCGAGATCAGGTTCCGGATTCTAACCTTTATCCGAACGACCAATAACAACGGGAAAATACCATGAAAAATGTCGCTCGAAAATATCTGGATTATTTTCTCTTGGGCGTGCTGTCAGCCGTTCCGATCCTGGTTGTGGTGCAAATTGTCGTGCTTTTCGAAAGGCTACTTCGGGACCTGTTTCTGAATGTTCATGGCTATTATGACAATTACTGGATAACCGGGCTTTTGTTCGCCGTCACCATCCTGGGATTGAGCTATTTCGGTTACCGGATTCGCTCCGGAAAGACGTACGTTATCTCGCTGCTGGAGTCGTACCTGGAGAAACTGCCGATACTCAGCACGGTGTATCGGGTCACCAAGAAACTGATCGGCATTTTTTCCGGCGAAGGCCAAACCAAGCAACGCGAGGTTGTTTATGTGGAATACCCCAAGGATGGAGTCTGGGTGCCGGCTTATGTGACCAATCAAGTCGGAGAGCTTTATGTCCTGTACGTCCCTACGTCGCCAAATCCCACATCGGGATTCACGGTCATGGTGCACGAATCCAAGGTCGTTCGTTCTTCCATGACATTTGAGGAGGCATCCAGTTTTGTCATCAGCGTCGGTGTCGATTTTCCGAAGGCCCAGGATGCGGCGATCAAGTTGCTCTCGCCGGACGAGAATAACCGACGGTTGAAGACAGAGAAAAGAGTTGAAGGAGAGTGATAAATGGAGTCGCGCGAATCAGCCTCGCCGAGCAAATCGAACTCGCTCCCTGTCCAGTACCTAGTCAGCGGCGCTCGCCAATTTCAAGGAACCCTGCTTGGTCGTTTGGGACACGGACTGTTCCAATTTGCAGCGCCGTCTGGGCCGGATCGCGGCGTTGATGATCGCCAGGTTGAGCGATCCGAGCTCCTTCTACTGGAGAATCAGACATGCAAAAAATGACTGCTTTATTGATTACTGCTCTGCTGTTCGCTCTCGTTGCCCCCGTCCAGGCGCGAGGGCCATGGCGGGCTAGCGAGTCGAATACGCGGGGCTGGCAACTGATGACACCGGCAGAGCGCATCGATCATCAATCAAGAATTCGCAGCTTTTCAACTTACGAGGAGTGCCGGGCCTATCAGGTGATCCATCATCAACTCATGGAGGAACGAGCCAGACAGCGAAACTTGGCGCTGCCTGGCGGCGGACGGGACTTCTGCGAACACCTTAAGCGCGGAAGGGACTTCCGGCAGAGCGGCGATTGATCGAGAATGCAGCGCTTCATGCCCACGCTTCGCCGACTTTCTATCCCCCTGCTGACCTTGGCCTGTTCAGGGGGATTCGTCTATTGGGCGTTTCCGGAAGACCTATCACCTGGGCGTACCCTGGGTATTGTTCTGGGGTGGGCTGGATGCGGCCTCCTGCTCGCCAGTCTCCTGCTGATGCTGAGGGAAGCCCGGCTGGCCCGGTGGCTGGGGGGGCTGGAAAGAATGTATCAATGGCATCACTGGACCGGGATGGCCGCTTACGTCTTACTACTAGTACATCCACTCGCGCTCTCCGCTGATGCCTGGATGGAATCGCCCGCCCTGGCTTGGGAGACCTTGTCTCCGCTCAACCAGAATTGGCCGGTGTGGATGGGATGGCTTTCGCTGGTGTTACTGATGGTGGGCTTGGCAGCCACTTTCGAGCGACGCGTTCCCTATCGGACTTGGCGTGCGCTCCACGCCGGGCTGGGGCTGGCTGTTCTGCTCGGACTGATTCACCTTGTCCTGCTGGGGATCGACGAACCGGTCCTGCCGATTCTGGGACTTGCCGCCCTGTTGTTGGGTTGGCGCGTCATTCGGGGCGATCTTGGGGTCGGCGCTCGACCCTACCTCGTAAAGTCGGCAGTTCCCGTTGCCGACGGCATGGTTGAAATTTCGTTGATGCCCCTGGCAGACGCGGTGAAAGTCACACCAGGGCAGTTTGTCCTGGTCGCCTTCTTCGAAGGACCTAGTTTCCGGGGCTGTGGCGAATTTCATCCCTTCACCGTCACTTCGGCTGACGTCGATCACTTAATTCGGCTCGGAGTCAAAGCCCTGGGTGATTGCACACGACACATACAGTCCATCGAGCCAGGGGTCATGGCTCGGGTGCAAGGGGCATATGGTGCTTTCTTCGCCAATCGGCTAGCAACACCTCAGTTGTGGGTGGCTGGCGGGATCGGTGTGACTCCCTTCCTCGCGCTGTTGCGGTCGGGGCCCGTCACGCAACCGACGACGCTCCTCTATCTCTATCGTGCCGAGAGCGACGCCGCATTCCTGAAAGAACTGCGGGCCCTGGCCGAGGCAGATCCGCGGCTTGACTTGCAGGCCGTGGCCACAGGCAGCGAACTGCCCGATCTGAATTCTCTTCTGCCCGATGCGCAACGACTTGCCGGATACGAGTGTTATCTGTGCGGGCCGCCGGGAATGATGACTGGCTTGATGCGCGCCCTGCGCAGTCGCGGAATTGCTGCACGTCACATCCATTTTGAAAAACTCGGGTTTCGATAGTGCGCCGACTCTATTTATCTGCCACCGTCTTATTCTGGTTGCTAGTGAGCGCATTCTGGGCTGGAGGCCTGTGGCAACGCCCTTCCCAGGAAAGCATCGCCGTTTCGGCCGACAAAGCCATTTCTCCAGCAGAACTCGCCAAGCATGTGCTCCCGGAAAACTGCTGGATGGCTATTCGCGGCAGCGTCTACGATCTGACAGCTTATCTTCCCGAGCATCCATCACGGCCGGATCTAATCCAGCCCTGGTGTGGAACGGACGCAACCCAAGCCTATAACACCAAGTCCAAAGGGCGTCCGCATTCCAGCTACGCCGACGAATTACTCGCCAAGTATCGGATTGGAGCCGTCGAGCTGGCTATCCCGTAGTATTAGCGCGGGGCAATTCTCCGTAATTGGCCATCGAGGGCGACCATCGGTCTCAGAATGGCTCCTGATACGGCCGCGGGTCGAGTTCGTGAGTCCAGGCGCTCAGGTGCTGGCAGTGCAGTTGCCAGTAGGTTTCTGCAATGGCATCCAGTTGCAACAAACCGTCCTCCCTCTGCTGCTGACGAACTGGGCGAAATGCCCGCGCGCGGTCGCCGTCGATGACTCCGTCGATGATGATTTGGGCCACATGGATGCCCTGCGGCCCGAATTCGCGGTCCATGCCTTGAGCCAGTGCCCGCAAGCCTGCCTTGGCTGCGGCGAACCCCGTAAACGGGGGGCGGGCACGCAAAGATGCCGTGGCACCGGTGAAAAACAGGCTTCCTTGCTGTCGGGGCAGCAGGTGTTTCACGGCCTCCCGATCCACCAGGAAGCCGGCCAGGCAATTCTGCCGCCATAGCTGTTCAAACAATTCCCGATCGGTCTCCAGTAAGGGGGCGCTAGCGTTGCGGTCGACGTTGCAGGCGACGACTTCCAGGTCATGAAATTGCGTCGCCAAGTCGAACAGTAGCACGACATCGCTTTCCACGGTGGCGTCAGCCGTAACGGCCGTGGCCTGACCTCCGGCGGAACGGATTTTGCCGACGACGCGCTCCAGGTTTTCCGCCGTGCGACCGACTATAAAGACATGGAGCCCTTCCCGGGCGAAGCGCCGGGCGAGGGTGGCGCCCAGTCCCCGACTGGGCCCGACCCCCACGACGACAGCCGATCGAGCTTGGTGACTCTTCATGATCGACTTTCCTATTTTGCCGGGGCGAGTTCGAAGATGACAATTTCCGCATCGCCGCCGCCAATGCTCTCCACAGTCATGGCCGCGCCGGTTTCCCAAAAAACATCGCCGGGTCCATAAACCCGGCTTTCACCGGCGTCTTCGACTCTCAGTTTTCCCTTGAGCACGTAACGCGGACCGGGCCCCTCATGGGTGTGCATCGGCGTTTTGAAGCCGGATGGAAACTGGACACGAATGAGTTTGGTCGTGACCGAATTGGACGGCAGAGTCACGGCTTTCTCCAGTAGCAGTTGCCTGGATAGCGTTGGTTGGGATTCTTCGGCGTGGGCTGAACCGAAAAAGGCACAGGTGGCCCACAGCACCATGGCGCATTTCAGATGGGAGTTGTTCATAGGATCGTCCTCCTGAAAATTTGAAGGGTATCTTTACGAATCAAAGGTGCTTGAGTAATACCGGTATACCCCGCCAATTTCGACCGAGTCGGCGTAGGAATGGTTATCCCATACCGGGCGGCATCTAAGCTCGGCGGGGAGAAAAACCGCAGGGCAACGAGAATATCGCCACCCTACAGTCCCGTGCAAAACTGCTGGCTGACCTAGTCTGCCTTGCCGGCCTGAGTAGCGGCAGGTACTTCAATCAAGTTGCCGGATCTAACATCGTAGATATAACCGTACACAGGGATCTACGACGGGACGAGGGGATGATTCCGTATGCGCTTGACGTCCTCCAGCACGCTTTCCTCTTGATTCTTGATGGTCAGCCAATTGATATATTTGCCATCGGTGCAGCCCGGACCTTCGCCGCAGTCATGCCAGCCGGAGGCATCGATGGAAGCGGTCTTCAGGCTTCTGGACAACAGACCGCCCATGATCTCGTTGGTGAAGGTTTCCATGCCGCAGTCGGTATGGTGGATGACGAACCACTCGCGGGTTCGACCCGCAATCCTAAAGGCGGCATAGAAATGGCGCAGAAAGTGCCCCCTAACGAATATGGTTGGATCGTGAGAGCGAAGCAAACCACGATCTGAACCGGTTGTTGAACATTGCGTTCAGGCGGGAGGGTCGCTATCGCGCCCGTCCCTTAGCTCTACGTTCGGTTACAAGAGAAGTGATGACACAGTATTTGGTTGCTATTCACCACCCCGACGACTACGACCCCTCCGTCGCAGAGGACGAAGCAATGCGCCGCAATATCGCCGCGCTCAACAATGAAATGAAGGCTGTTGGCGTCAGGATCTTCGTGGGCGGCCTTCAACCGGCAAGCAGCGCGAAGTCCCTGCGGGCGCAGCCTAGTGGTCAGGTGCGCATCAGCGACGGACCCTATCTAGAGACCACAGAGCACGTCGGCGGCTTTTGGGTGCTGGAAGCCGGTGACCTGGACGAGGCGCTGACGTGGGGGCGCAAGGCCGCCGTCGCCTGTCGGGCTCCGGTAGAGGTGCGCCCGTTTAACTGATAAAGGACTCATGGCAATAATTTCCCCCGTAACCAGAATCCAAACCGCCGAACCAGGCATCTGAGCGAATGCGAGTGTCTGGCGCTCAGCCTGCGGAGCAGGCGTTCGTCGCAGCCACCTACCTCGCTCGGCTTAGACGTTATCCTAGTGCTAAGCCCAGTGAAGCTGCGCCCGGAGGGTACAAGTTCTGTCGTTGGTTGACGCGGACATATTGGCCGAGCTAATGCCCTTCGACTGCGAGCACATCGTTGACTCCGGCTTCGGTCGGCTCATCAAAATGGAGGAGTAACCTATGAGTAAGCCAGCAAAGAACACGATTTGCCTTTGGTACGATGGCGACGCCGAGAACGCGGCTCGCTTTTACGCCAAAACCTTTCCCGATTCATCCGTCGACGCGGTGCACCTCGCACCGGGAGACTATCCGCCCGGGAAGAAAGGGGATGTGCTGACCGTCGAGTTCACCGTGATGGGCATCCCGTGCCTCGGGCTCAACGGCGGACCTGCGTTCAAGCACACCGAGGCGTTTTCGTTTCAGGTCGCAACCGCTGACCAGGCCGAAACGGATCGCTACTGGAGCGCGATCGTCGGCAACGGCGGCCAGGAGAGCGAGTGCGGCTGGTGCAAGGACAAATGGGGATTGTCCTGGCAAATCACCCCGATCGCTCTGACCAAAG
Source organism: Methylococcaceae bacterium (assembly GCA_012026715.1). Lineage (GTDB taxonomy): Bacteria > Pseudomonadota > Gammaproteobacteria > Methylococcales > Methylococcaceae > VEPB01. The sequence continues at coordinate 13,364 of VEPB01000028.1, forward strand.
CGATAACCGATCCCGATTCCGCCGCTGCCAAGCGTGCGTTCGATGCGATGATGCAGATGAAGAAGATCGACATCGCTGCAATTGAGGCGGCGCGCCGCGGGTGAGCTTGCATCTTCGACGCGTGCATCTCGGAAGCACAAGGGGCACATGACGTGTGAAGCCGAACCGGCTCGGTCCTGGGCCTGCGGTTTTCGACCAAGGGGAGAACGTATCGCGCCCGCACGAAAAGCGATATAACGTCGGTTCATTGAAGCCGTAAATTGACCACATAACCAGCGGCAGCACTTGCCAGTTCCATTCCCATCGAATTTGAAGAAAGCGGCCATTGGTGAATGGTCGGTTCCGAGCAAAGTGATCGACCGTTGTGGACAACGAGGTGCCCGACAAATAGGAGGGACGGCGGGCAGGTCCATGCCCATTGCCGTCACACAACTCAGTGATCAGCTAACGGCATGTTCCCCTGCAATTGCCGTCGTTTACGGCCGTTGCGGCTCGCGCTCTGGTTTTCCGTCGGCAGGTAGAAGGAGCCGAAGCCGTTTGCGTCCACACAAACGGCTTCTCCGCTACCGTCCGGTGCAAAACGGCTATCTGCCAGCCCGGAGTCACAATCCCAAATCTCTCAAACCAGCGTGATTCTCGGGGCGGCGGCCCAGTGGCCAGTGAAACAGGCGCTGCTCAGACTCGATCGGTAAATCGTTGATGCTGGCGTAACGCCGCTGCATGAAGCCCTGCGGGTTGAACTCCCAGTTTTCATTGCCGTAACTTCGAAACCATTGGCCTGAGTCGTCATGCCATTCGTAGGCAAAGCGCACAGCGATGCGGTTGTCGGTAAACGCCCACAGTTCCTTGATCAGGCGATAGTCCAGTTCCCTGGCCCATTTGCGTCGCAGAAATTGCCGCACCTGCTCGCGGCCCTGCGGGAATTCGGCGCGGTTGCGCCAAAGGGTGTCTTCGGTATAAACCAGTGCGACCCGGTCGGGATCGCGGGAATTCCAGGCGTCTTCCGCCATGCGCACCTTCTGCGCTGCGGTTTCGGTGGTGAAGGGAGGAACAGGGGCTTTGATTTCTGCAGTCATGGGGGTTACTCCGCGGTAATGGGGCGAATGGGTCAGGCTTGCCACATGCCCGGCATGGAGACATAGCCGGGCATGGCGCGGAGTCGTTGAAACCAGGCCACGATATTCGGGTAAGCGCCAATGTCGATGCCGCCTTCCGGCGATAGCGCCAAATAGGGATAGACCGCAAGGTCGGCGATGGAAACGGTATCCCCCACCAGCCAATCGCGACTTTCCAGATGGCTTTCGATGATGCCCAGCACCTTGTCGGCGGTCTGCCGGGCTCTGCCCGTATCTATGGCGCGGCCGAATTTGTGGTGTACGCGCAGCAGGGCCGGCCCGTGGAAGATGTCATTGGCAGCGGTCGACAGCCAGGCGGCTATTTGCGCCAGTCGGTAAGGATCGTCCGGCCACCAAGCCTCTCCGCCATAGCGTTTCGCCAGGTAGACCAGAATGGCCTGGCTGTCGCGGATGATCAGACCGGCGTCATCCAGCACCGGTACCTGGCCGAAGGGGTTGAGTTGGAGATATTCCGCGCCGCGCTGCTCCCCGCCCGCCAGATCGACGGGTCTGAGCTGATACGGTAGCGACAGAAAACTCAGCAGCATTAGGGCCTTGTGGCAATTGCCCGATAGCGACATGTCGTAGAGCGTGATCATGAGACTCTCCTGTTTAAGTGAAACTTTCGAATTGCACGCGTTCGGCGGGAATGCCGAGGTAGCGGGCGGTTTGGCGAGTGGCGTCGATCAGACGGTTCGGGCCGCAGACATAAATGACCGCATCGGCGGAGACGTTGGCCAGCAAGCCCGCCACGTCCAGTCGGGATGAGTCCGGCGTCTGGCTGAAGTAAAGCCGGCATTGCGTGGGGAAGCGCTGCTGCAAGTCCCGGGCGAAGGCCATGTCCTGCAGCGTTCGGCCGGTATAGTGCAGTTCGAAGTCCGCGCCGCGCGTGGCCAGGGTTTCAGCCATGGCCTTGATGGGCGTGATGCCGATGCCGCCGGCTATCAGGACGGCCGGGCGGTCATCCTCGTGGAGCGGAAAGTAATTTTCGGGCGAATCGACCTGAAGGCAGGCGCCCAACTGCCAGCCTTCGTGCAATGCCCGGGAGCCGCCGTCGCCATCGTCCTTCCGCAGCACGGCGATGCGGTAAATCTCCGGATCGCCCGGTGCATCGGTCAGCGAATAAGCGCGCGAGGCCACGCTGCCGTCGGGCAATAGAATAGGGACACGCAGATGCGCGCCGGCTTGATAATCGGGCAGAACACCGCCATCGGCATGCCTGAGTTCATAGGCACGGATGCGCGGCGTCAATTGGCGAATTCCGCTGATGGTCAAGGATAAGGCGCCAGTGCCCAAGGCTCGCAGGACGGGTTTCTCCGCTGCTTGGGGTTGTTGGCGAACCTGTGCGATCAACGCTTCGACTTCCTGTTGACTGTACCGCGGCGTGATGTACTTGGGGCAATTCCAGTCGAAGGCCTCGACCCGGATCAGGATGCCTCGTTCGACCGGTGCGCGCGAGTCCGGGGATTCCAGCTTCCTGAGCAACTCCGGTTCGTCGCGCTCGTCCACCGCCCTTGCCCGTCCCCAGATCTTCAGGCGCAGCCGGCGTGGATAATCCATCAGGAACAGGCACACCCGGTCGTCGCCGCGCAGATTGCCGACCGAGATATATTGGCGGTTGCCGCTGAAATCCGCATAGCCCAGGGTGTGCTCATCCAGCACCCGCAAAAAACCCACGGGGCCGCCACGATGCTGCACATAGGGCCAGCCGGTCTGACCCACGGTGGCCAGATAAAAACTGTCGCGCTCGGAGATGAATGCTTGCTCGGCATCCCCCAGCACGACCGCCTCACGCGCGCCGAACTCGGCGCCCTGATAGGCGGAACGGCTGCCCATCTCGCGCTGCACGGCCTGTACGTCGGGGGTGAAACTGATCTTGGCAAATGCGCGGGCCATGTTCGTGCTCCTGATCGGGAATGAATAAAGCCGGGCGCCGGGGCCTCCCTGCCCTTGGCCCGGGGCGAAGCTAAGCCGCCTGCTTCAAGGTGACCTTCGGGAAGTCGATGTCCACCCGGCTGGCCTTACCCAGGATATTGGTCATCACGTTCATGCCCACATGGGTGATGACCTCGACGATGTCGGACTCGCTGAAACCGGCGTCGCGCATCGCCTGCAGTTCCCCGTTGGTCACCTCGCCCTTGTGCTCGGCAAGGGCGCGGGCGAAACCAACCGCCACCGCCGCCTTGGCATCCTGACTGGAGCCGTCCCGGTTGGCCTCGATTTCCGCGCCGTTCAAACCGGCCTTGCGACCGATGGCAGTGTGCGCCGACAGGCAGTATTCGCAGCTGTTCTGCTGGGCCAGTGCCAGCGCAATACGCTCCCGTGTGGCGGGGTCCAGCGAACCGTGGACGGCGATGTGATGGAGGCCCAGGAAGGCTTTCAAGGCATCCGGCGAGTTGGCGAACACCCGCAGGAAGTTGGGCACCATGCCCAGTTGGCTCTGAATGGCCTCGAACAGGGCGCGTTGCTCAATATTGGCGGTGTCGTTGCTGACGGTGTTGATACGGCTCATGGCAGTTCTCCTGAAAGGGTTGGGTGGGTCAGTGGCCTGGCTGAAATTCAGAAGGCGGGCACAGTGTGTCTTGTTGCGTGACAATGAAGAATCACCAAAAATATCAATTAACCCTTCCAGTAACTGGAATACACCATGGATCGTCTTCATCTGATGAGTGTGTATGTAGCGGTGGTCGAAGCGGAGGGCTTTGCCGGCGGTGCCCGCAAGCTGCAGATGTCGCCGCCGGCGGTAACCCGTGCGGTGGCGGCGCTGGAGGAACGCTTGGGCGTGAAGTTGCTGAACCGCACCACCCGTTATGTGCGGATGACCGAAGCCGGCCAGAAATACTACGAGGATGCCAATCGCGTCATCGCGCTGGCCGACGAGGCCGATGATGCGGTGCTGGGGATCAACGCCGAACCGCGCGGCCAGTTGACGGTCACCGCCTCGGTCCTGTTCGGTCGTTTGTTCGTGATGCCGGGCATCGTGGAATATTTGCGGCGATACCCGGGAGTGGAAGTCAACGCGTTGTTCGTGGACCGGGTCGTCAACATGCTGGAGGAAGGCGTGGACGTGGCGATCCGCATTGCCGAACTGCCGGATTCCTCCTACCGGGCACTGCGCGTCGGTTCGGTCCGGCGGGTACTGTGCGCATCACCGGACTATCTGGACATCCACGGTATTCCACAGACGCCCGAGGATTTGCCCAAGCATCGGATCATCCTGGCGCGCGGGCTGAATCCGGCCAACGAAATCCGCTTTCAGCGGGACGGCGCAACGCAGACGATCAAGCTGCAACCGATCCTGAGCGTCAGCGACAACGACTCCGCGGCCAGCGCCGCTTTGGCCGGCCTGGGCATCACCCGCTTGCTGAACTATCAGATAGCCGGGTTCCTACAGACCGGACAACTCAAAATCCTGTTGAGCGAGTTCGAGGCTTCATCGGTTCCGGTCCACCTCGTGCACCGTGAAGGCCGCCACTCCTCGGCAAAAATCCGCTCGTTCGTCGACTTGATGGCGGAGCGTCTGCGGGCGGAGTTGTCACTGAACTAAAGTAATCCTTTGCATCTGCCCGATGCTCCGCACACGATGGCGAGCGCCACAGGAATGCACTCCGATCTATTCATGGAGTTCCTTGTTGGTGAGCCAGATCGGCGCCGCGCGTGTGACGGTCGTTCCGCAGCATCGAATTGTGGCTTGGCAGCCGCCATGCCTCAGCTGTCTTTTCGACACCTCATCACCCACGCATCGACGCTGAACTTTCCGGCTCCGCCAAACAGCAGGGGCGTGAACATCACCAGGTACAAGAGCGGTAACTTGTAATTTCCATGTCCGTGATCGGCGATGGAGTAACCCTGCAGCAACTCCGACAAGCTTGACCATTCCGAGGGCCAGTGGACAGTGGCTATGGCCACCACCGTAATGACCATCAGGGCGATACTGAAAAACCGTGTGGCCAGTCCCAGCATCAACGCCACCGAACCGACCGTCTCGAACCCGGTGGCCAGCCACCAGTTGATTTCCGGGGGCAGCAGGCTGAAGGGAAACGGAAAGCTGGCGTCCGCAAACCAGTTTTCGCCGTGTAGCTTCATGATGCCGGCTTCGCCAAATTCATAAGCCAGGATGAGCCGCAGGAACAGCGGCGGCAAGATTTCGGCCTGGTCACGGAGCCAGATCGTCGTCTTGCGGTAGCCTGTCCCGATTCTGGAGGGTGTCAGCAGCCAGATCAGCGCATGCGCGGGGCAGACCGGACAAGATTCCGACTTTATCTGGTGGGCGGTGGCAGGCGTTTCGGATAATTCATTCATGGGGAATTCTCGCTAAGTTTGCGTAGACGAAGTGGCTCGAACGCCAAGGATGGCGTCCTGATTCTTCAGGCGGTTGAGGACATCGATCCCGAAGGTCGCAATGGCCTGCGGATCGGCGGCACCGAGTTCTCGAGATAAACGCATCAGTGCCTGCCGCCCGGATAAATGCTGGTCGGCCAGTAGTTCGATGAGTCTGGCGGTCGCTGGATTGATCTCCAGGAAGCGAACGTCGTCGAATCGATTCCGGAACCCCAGCAGGAAGGTCTGTTCGGTCAGATCGTTTAGAGGCTGTCTGCGCCAGGACTTCCATTTCTGCCATCCACTCAATTCGGCTGAAATGCGATGGACCGGGAAGGCATACCGGAGCAACTGCAGGGCGGGGGCGAAAACGACCTGACCGTCCGGCCAGTCGCCGTCGATTTGTATCCCTGCCTCGGGCACAGCTTCATTTCCGACCGACAGGACCAGTTCCATCCATTCGTAGTGCGCCAATTCCATGAGAAACGGTGGATCGGTTGCGTTGGAGCGCTCGTTTTGGAGAAAAGCGATAAATTCGTCGGGTATCTGCCGGTAAAGCTGCGACTCACAGCGGTGCTGTGCAATGAACCGCCGGATTAGGCGGCTCCAGTGCCGCTTGCCGAGCAGTTCGCGGGTGATGGGAAAACAGCTCAGCAGGCTGTCTTCGATCTTGTTGCGGAACAGCTCCGCATAAATGCCGATGTGCTTGGCCGAGACCCCGGGTGGGAGCCGGCAGTTTCCGGGATTACGCAGGTAGCGCGTAAATTGGTATTGGTAAGCCTGGAAGGCGGGCAGCGTGGAAGACCCGTTCTGAGTCGTGGATGATTGAGTCATCTCGATTCCTCCGCTCAGGCCGTGCGCCGCAGTTGCCTGAAATGCCAGCGCCG
>VEPB01000062.1 GCA_012026715.1 Methylococcaceae bacterium
CCGTTTCCAGCCGCGCCAGCTGCGACAGCGGCACCGCCCGGCCATTGCCGGTCTGCACCGAGACGTCGGGCAGGCCGTCGGCGCCTTCGCGCTGTCCTTGCCGGGCGCGCCAGACGATGTCGATGAGTTCGTTGCCCTCCCGGAACTGCCCCACCGGGAGTCCCGTGTAGTGGCCGCGCAGGGCCTGGGCCAGGTTCAGGGAGCTGACGCCCAGCGCCCGTGCCTTGTCCTGATCCAATTGCAGGCGCAGGGATGCCAGACGCTCGTTCCAGTCGTCGTTCACGTCGACCGTGTGCGGATGCGCCCGCACCACCGCCTTGACTCGCTCGGCGATGCGCCGCACCTGGTCGGGGTCTTCGCCCAGGACCCGGAACATGACGGGATATTCCTGGGGCGGCCCCACGTCCAGGCGGCTGATGCGACCGCGCAGTTGCGGGAAATCGGACTGGAACGCCTGGCGCAGCCGGTGCAGCACCCGCTCGCGGGCGTCGGTGTCCCGGGTCATGACCACGGTCTGGGACAGATTGGTGTGGTTCAACTGCTCGTTGATGAGCAGGAAGAACCGGGGACTGCCGCCCCCCACATAGGTGGCGTAGTGGACTACGTCGTTGTCCTTGGCGAGGATGGCCTCCAGGTCCCGGGCGGCGGCTTCGGATTGGGCGAAGGAACTGCCTTCCGGCAGCCACAGGTCCACCATCAGCTCGGGCCGGTCGGACAGGGGGAAGAATTGCTGGGGTACCTGGGGCATGGCGACGATGCCGAGGCCGAATAGGGCTGCGGTCGCCATGATGACACCGCGGCGGCGATCCACGCACCAGGCCACCCAGCGTCGGAGCCGGCGGTAAAACGGGGTGTCGAAATGCTCGCCGGGCGCTTCCTGCTTGCCCTTGAGCATCCAGTAGCCCAGGTAAGGGGTGAAGATCACCGCGCCGACCCAGGACAGCAGCAGGGCGATGCCCACCACCTGGAAGATGGCCACGGTGTATTCGCCGGCGGAAGAGCGTGCCAGCCCCACCGGCAGAAAGCCGGCGATGGTGATGAGGGTGCCGGTCAGCATGGGAAAGGCCGTGGCGCCATAGGCGTAAGTGGCGGCGCGGACGCGGTCCCAGCCTTCATCCAGCTTGCGGGCCATCATCTCGATGGCGATCATGGCATCGTCCACCAGGAGCCCCAGGGCGAGGATCAGCGCGCCCAGGGAGATGCGGTGCAGGCCGATGCCCAGCAGCAGCATGCAGAGCAGTGTCCCCGCCAGCACCAGCGGCACGGTCAGTGCCACCACCGAACCGGCCCGCCAGCCCAGGCTGAGGAAGCTCACCAGCAGCACCGTGCCCAGGGCCTCGAAAAAGGTCTGCAGGAATTCGCCGATGGCCCGCTTCACCACCTTGGGCTGGTCGGCCACCTGCTCGAGGGTGGCGCCGACCGGCAGTTCCGCCTGGATGCGGGCCGCCTCGGCCTTCAAGGCCTTGCCCATGGCGAGCACGTCGCCGGATCGGTTCATGGTGAGGCCTAAGCCCACCACGTCCTTGCCGTTGAAGCGCATCTTGAATTCGGCCGGTTCCTCGTAGCCCCGGCGGACCGCGGCCACGTCGCCCACCCGCAGGGTCGTGCCGTTGACCCGGAAGGGGAGATCGGCCACCTCATCCGCCGTTGCCAGTCTGCCGCTCACCCGGATGGGCAGGTTCTGCCCCGGTTCTTCCACCCGTCCCGCCGCTGTCATGGCGTTCTGGCCGCGCAGGGCCTCGCCGATCTGGGCGGCGCTGAAACCCAGCTCGGCCAGCTTCCGGTCGGAGAATTCCACGAAGATCTTTTCCGCCTGGGTGCCGATCAGATCGACCTTCTCCACGTCCGGTACCCGCAACAGCCGCTGGCGGGCGGATTCGGCCATGTCCTTCAGCTCGGCATAGCCGAAACCTTCGCCGGAAAGGGCATAGATCACGCTGTAGGTGTCGCCGAATTCGTCATTGAAAAAGGGACCGATGACGCCCTGTGGCAACTGGTGGCCGATGTCGCCGACCTTCTTGCGGACCTGGTACCAGAGATCGGGGATCTCGTCGGCGGGTATGTCCTCGCGGGCGGTGACGAAAACCACCGCCTCGCCGGGCTTGGAATAGCTCCGCAGATAGTCCAGGTTGGGCAGTTCCTGGAGCTTCTTCTCGATGCGGTCGGTGACCTGCTGTTCCACCTCGGTGGCGGTGGCGCCGGGATAGAGGGTCTTGACCACCATCACCCGGAAGGTGAACGGCGGATCTTCGGCTTGGCCGATCAGGGCATAGCCCATCACGCCGCCCAGCACGAGCAGGACCATCAACAGCCCCGTGAAGGCGCGGTGCCGCAGCGCCCAGGCGGTCAGATTGAAACTGTTCATGGCCGGCTCCCTGCGGCGGCGAGGACCCGCACGGCCTGGCCTTCCAGCAGCCGCTGCACGCCGGCGCTGACGACGGTCTGACCGGGCTCAATGCCGGCCACCTCGATGCGCTCGCCATCCAGAGGCCGGCCCAGGGTCACCGGCGCCGAGCGGACGGTGTCGGATTCCACCAGCCAGACTTTGGGCTGCCGGGGCTCGTCATGGGTGGTGAAGACGGCGGAGCGGGGAATCGCCGGGACAGCAGGCGCGGTCGCCGGCAGCCAGACCGTGGCGGTCATGCCCAACAAGGCCTGCTCGCCGCCTTCCAACAGCGCTGCTTTGACGCGATAGGTGCGGGTAGCGGGATCGGCGGCGGGCGCCACTTCGCGGATGCTTCCGCGCAGCCGCCGCTCGCCCCGAGACCACAGCGCGACTTCGACCTCCCGGCCGGTGGTGACATCGGCGATACGCTGCTCGGGCACCTGGAGGGTGATTTCCTTTGCGTCCAATTGGGCCAGTCGCGCCACCGGCTGCCCCGCGCCGACCACATCGCCGGCCTCGGCGCTGAATCCGGTGATGACGCCGTCGCGTTCCGCCTTCAACTCGCAGTAGTTCAACTGGTTGGCGGTCTGGGCCAGCTGGGCCTCCAGCGCCGCCACCTTCTCCTTCGCGGCCCTGTCGGCGGTCTGGTGCCGATCGAATTCCGGCGGGGCGATGATGTTCTGAGCCAGCAACTCCCGGTAACGGGCAAGGTCGGCGTGGGAGAAATCGCGTTCCGCCTGGGCGGCGGCGAGCTGGGCCTTCAGGTTCTGGGTAGCGAGCCGGTAGTCCTTGGCATCGAGGCGGGCGATCGGTTGACCCTGGCGAATGCGGTCGCCCACCTCCACCAACCGGGCTTCCACCTTGCCCGCGATGCGGAAGGCCAATGCGGTTTCCCGCCGGGCGGTGACCTCGCCCGCGAGCTCGGCGGTGGCGTGCGCAGCGGCCTCCGCTACTTCAACGACGCGCACCGGGCGGGGAAGGGCATGGTTTTCCGGCGGTGTCGAGCAGCCGGCGAGCAACCATAGAACCAAAACGATGGAACCGGGTGCCGACCGGAATGGGCGTATCGGATCGGCGATGAAATCGGGTTTGATCATGGCGACACCACTAAATATACTGGACCGTAAAGTAAGTCTACATAACTTTACTGGACGGTCAAGTATTTTATGAGCGATCAACCAAAATCCAAATTGGGGCGCCCCCGCGACCCGGAGCGCATGCGCCGCGTCCTCGAGGCGGCGGAACAGCAATTCCTGGAGCAGGGCTTCGAGCGAACCAGCGTGGAAGCGGTCGCCAAGGCGTCGGGGGTGTCGAAGATGACGATCTACTCCTATTTCCCCACCAAGAAGGCCCTGTTCGAGGCGGTGATCGACAAACGCGTCGACGCCGCGTTCGATTTCGAGAACGCCGCGAACCTGACGCCCGCCGATCCGAGGGCGGCGCTGACCGTCATCGGCCGCCACTTCCTGGGGCTGATCCGGGCCGACGACGTGATCTGCAAGCAGCGGGTGCTGTACGCGGAAGCCGGCGTGCAGCAGGACGCCTGCAGCGCCTTCTTCCAACAAGGCCCCCTCAACATCGTCGCTCGCGTGCGCGCCTATCTGGATGGGGCCGTGGCGGCGGGAAGCCTGGAGCTTCATGATGCCGAGGCCGGGGCCGATCAGTTCCTTTCCCTATTTCTGGGCACCGCCGACATCAAGGCCATGCTGGGCCTGGGCAAGCCGACTGCGGAAGAAGACGAGCGCCTTTTGGAACGGAACGTGGAGATGTTTATGCGGGCTTACGGGAAACACTGAAAACTTGGGGACTGGCCTGGGTCGAGGCGCTCGTGGCTGACGGAGAGTTCCCTCGCGGCACAGTGACCCACGACCCGCTCCCTAGCTGACACGTTTTCTATCGAAATCAAAAGCCTGATTGTCCTGACGATGAAGTCAGTCGCGTAACCTGCCGCCATCCCCGCGCACGATCAGGTTGGCCGGCGGCGCCCCGGGCAGCGGCGCCGACGGGTCGGTCCTCGGCGCGGATTTCAATCCATCCAACGAATCGATCCGGACAAGCCTCACATCGGCCGCGGCGGGGCAAGATGAAACCCCTGCGCGTAATCGACGTTCATTGCGGACAGCTTTTCCAAGGTATCGGCGTTCTCCACCCATTCGGCGATGGTCTTCAATCCCATCACCTTCCCCAAACGGTGAATCGCTTCGACCATGGCCTCGTCGATCGGATCCTGGGCAATATCCTTGATGAAACGCCCATCGATCTTGAGATAATCCACCGGCAGCGATTTCAGATAGCCGAAGGACGACAGTCCACTGCCGAAATCATCGAGGGCAAAGCGGCAACCCAACTCCCTCAGGTGAGTCATGAACGGCAGGGCACTGGTGAAATCGGAAATGGCCGCTGTTTCGGTGACCTCGAAACAAAGGCTCGACGGTTCGATACGGCTGGCCTTGATCCGTTCCACGATGTAATCGAGGACGTCCTGATCGCTGAAGGACTGGCCGGACAGGTTGACCGACAGCATCGCCTTGCGCTCGCCGTTACCCCGAGCCCTGAGCATTGCCACGGTCTGTTCCACCACCCAGCGGTCGATGGCGACGATCTGACCGTAACGTTCCGCGGCGGGCAGAAAGGCGCCGGGCAGTACGATGGCGCCCTGTTCGTCCAGCATACGGAGCAGGACTTCCGCGAGCGTGCCCTCGTCTGCGAATCGCTGGGTCGGGACGATCGGCTGCAGATAGAGGCGAAATCGGCCCTCGGCGAGTGCCTGCTGAATCCGCGGCAACCACTGCATCTCGCCGAAGCGACGGCTTACCACGGCATCGTCCGGCCGGTATACGTACACCCGGTTCCTTCCGCGATACTTCGCCATATAGCAGGCGCTGTCCGCAGCCCGCAAGGCACTTTGGGCATTTTCCCAGACCGGGCCGAGTTCCACCAAGCCGAGGCTGACACCCACCACGAAGCTCTTGTCCTGCCAGCCGAAGCGGAAGTTCTGCACCGATTCGCGAACGGTCTTGGCGATGCGGACGGCTTCCGCCATGGGGCAATGCTCCAGCAACACCCCGAACTCATCGCCGCCGAGCCGGGCAATGGTATCGCGGGAACGGATGGCCGACTGCATGAGGCAGCTGATTTGCCGCAGCAACTCGTCCCCCGCCACGTGTCCGCAGGTGTCGTTCACCACCTTGAACTGGTCGAGGTCCATGTAAACAAGGGTGTGCGGGGCGCGGGATGCGATTGCGCCAAGCACTCGGTCCAGGCGGCGCTCGAACTCGCGCCGATTGACCAGCCCGGTGAGGGCATCGTGAGTCGCTTGGTAAGACAAGCGCTGGGCGAGCCGACGCTCTTCGGAGACGTCCCGAAAGATCAGCACCGTGCCGACCATCGCGCCGTCGCGGTCGAGGATGGGGGCCGCGGACTGGTGGACATCATGATCCACGCCGCGGCGATCGGTCAGGACCAGGTGTCCCTGGGCTTCCGCCATGGTCGGCTCGCCGTCCGGAATAGCGCCTTCGGTGCCTTCCAGCGCGGTGTCGCGGTGGACGCGGAAAGCCAATTCCAGCGGCTTGCCGACGACTTCGGGGGAGGTCCACCCGGTAAAGTGTTCGGCCGAAGGATTGAGATAGGTGATCCGGCCACCCCGGTCGGTCGTGATGACGCCATCGCCGATACTGGCCAAGGTGATGCGAAATAGCTCCTTCTCCACGACCAGCCGATCGCCGATCTGGGCCAGTTCCCGAGTGCGCTGCTGGACCCGCTGCTCCAGTTCCCGATGAGACTCCTGCAGCGCCTGTTGAGCACACTGCCGCTGTTCCACCTCCGCCGCCAGCGCCTGACACGCTAGTTCCTGCTGGTCCTGCGTATGCCGGAGATCAGCCACGAGATCCAGATTTTCGAAGCGCAGCCGCAGGGAATTGGCGACGGCGGCGTGGAGTCGCCTCGAGATCATCGACATCATCACCACAAAAAGGATCAACATAACGCCCATGATGAAGTGAATCTGGTCGACGATCAGGAAGAGCTTCAGGGTGTAGGGCACCAGTACCGGCCCTATAAACAGCAACGCAGCCCCCTTCACTGGCGACAAGGTGGAAACCGCACCGGC
>VEPB01000243.1 GCA_012026715.1 Methylococcaceae bacterium
CCAGGACCACCTTCTCGTCGACCAGGGACTTCTCGATCAGGGATGTCAGGGCGAGTCCCCAGGTGGGGGTGGTATCGCCGCCCACGGAGAGAATTTCGTCGCCCTCCTGAAAACCGGCCCTGCCGCTCAGCGAATCGGCCGCCACCGGCCCGAGCAGCGGCTTCAAGCCACTCTCGCCCAGCATGAAAACCGCCCAGTAAAGCAGCACCGCCAACAGAAAATTGAAAACCGGCCCGGCACCCACGATCAGGGTACGTTTCCACACCGGCTGCCGATTGAAAGCAAACGGCAGATCGGCCGGGGCAACCTCCCCTTCCCGCTCATCCACCATCTTGACGTAACCGCCGAGGGGAATGGCCGCCACCACGAACTCGGTGGAATCGGCATCCCGCTGGCGCCGCCATAGGGCCGTGCCGAAACCGATGGAAAACCGCAACACCTTCACCCCGACGCGACGGGCGACCCAGTAGTGCCCATACTCGTGGAACGTGATCAGCACCAGCAGTGCGATCAGAAAATAAAACAGGGTATAGGGCAATGAAGGCATGGGCAGACTTAAGACAACGTGTGAACGAACTCCCGAGCGACCCGCCGCGCTTCCTCATCCGCCGCCAGCACCGCCGAGATGGAGTCGGCGGCGGCGATCGGCACGGTCTCCATGCAATGCTCGATGATGGAGGGGATCGCGGTGAAGCGGATCTGGGTATCCAGGAACGACGCCACCGCCACCTCGTTGGCGGCATTCAACACCGCCGGCATGGTACCGCCCGCCCGCACCGCCTCATAGGCCAACCGCAGGTTGGGGAAACGCTCGAAATCAGGCTCCTCGAAATTCAGCTGTCGGACTTTGAACAAATCCAAAGGTTCCGCGCCGGAATCGAAGCGATCCGGCCAGGCCAGCGCGTAGGCAATGGGAATGCGCATGTCGGGATTGCCCATCTGCGCCAGCACGGTGCCGTCGACGTAGTCCACCAGGGAGTGGATCACGCTCTGGGGATGAATCACCACCTGCACGTCTTCCGGCGGCACGTTGAACAGCAAACAGGCCTCGATCACCTCCAGGCCCTTGTTCATCATGGTGGCGGAATCCACCGAAATCTTGCGCCCCATCACCCACTTGGGGTGGGCGCAGGCCTGATCCGGCGTGACCCCGGTCAATTCGCTGATGGGCGTCTTGAGGAAGGGACCACCGGAAGCGGTCAGCAGGATGCGGCGCACCTCGGCGGCATGGCGGCCGGCATGGTAGTTGGCCGGCATGCACTGATAGATGGCGTTGTGCTCGCTGTCGATGGGCAGCAGGTCGGCGCCGGAACGCACCACCTCGGCCATGAACAGCTGGCCGGACATCACCAGGGCCTCCTTGTTGGCCAGCAGCACCGTCTTGCCGGCCCTGGCGGCTGCCAGGGTGGGCAGCAACCCGGCGGCGCCGACGATGGCCGCCATCACCGTATCCACTTGGGGGAGCGACGCCACTTCTTCCAGCGCGGCAGTACCGCACAGCACCTTAATATCCGCCAACCCGGCGCTGACCAGTTGCTCGCGGAAAGTCTTGGCCTTGGCTTCGTCCAACAGCACCGTGTAGGCCGGGCGGTGAGTGCGGCACTGCTCCAGCAACCGCTCCAGATTGTTGTTGGCGGTCAGCGCCACCACCCGGTAACGGTCGGGATGCCGCCCCACCACATCCAGCGTGTTGACGCCGATGGATCCGGTCGACCCCAGGATGCAGATATTCTTCACAGGAAGATCTCGAGGATGAAGGAACCGAGATAGAACACCGGAGCGGCTGCCAACACGCTGTCGATGCGATCGAGCAAGCCGCCATGGCCGGGCAGGATGGCCCCGCTGTCCTTGACCCCGCGGATGCGCTTGACCAGACTCTCGAACAGATCGCCCACCACCGAGATGACCACCGTCACCACCGACAGCAGCACGAAGTCCAGCCCGGACACGACCGTCATGCCGTTATACAGGGCGACCGCCGCGGCGAACAGCATCGAGGCAAACAAGGCGCCGTAAAGCCCTTCGGCGGTCTTGCCGGGGCTGATCTCCGGGGTCAGCTTGGTCAGACCCCAGCGCTTGCCGGCGAAATAGGCGGAAATGTCCGCTGCCCAGATGAGCAGCAGCAGGTACAGCACCTGATTGGCCCCGAAATTGACCCGCAGCCAGACCAGATGAATCCAGGAGGTGATCAGTACCAGCACCCCCACCAGGATCTTCACCGCCAGCGGATAGCGCAGCTGCAGCAGCTTGCCGGGCATGCGCCGGAACAGCAAACTCAGAATGAACCACCAGGCCACCACCGGCCAGGACAGCCAATCCAGCACGTAGTCGGCCCATTGCGGCCCGGTGATCATGAGGCCGCTCATGACCAGCACCAAACCCGCGCGCTCCGGGACTTTCTCCAGGCCGCAAAGGCCCGACCATTCCCAGGTGGCGACCGCAAAAACCAATCCCCAGACCACCGCGTACCACATGGGGGGCAGCAGCAGGATGCCGGCGACGATGAGGGGCGCCAGGACGAGCGCCGTGATGACACGATTCTTAAGCATGGTGTTGTTGTTATGGCTTGATCGGTGAATACGGGAAATCAGCGGCTTTCGCTGCGTTGCAGCACCTGGTCGCCGGTGTAACCGAAACGGCGCTGGCGGCCGGCGTAGTCGGCGATGGCCTGGGACAAGGTCTGCTCATCGAAGTCGGGCCACAGCACGGGAGTGAAATAGAGCTCGGTGTAAGCGAGCTGCCACAGCAGGAAATTGCTGATGCGTTGTTCGCCGCCGGTGCGGATGAACAAATCGGGTTCCGGCAGGTCCGCCAGACTCATCAATGCCTCCAGCTTCTGCTCGGTGAGATCAGCCGGAGAGAGGCGCCCGTCGGCGACTTCCTGGGCCAGCCGGCGGGCCGCCTGGGTGATGTCCCAGCGACCGCCGTAGTTGGCGGCGATGGACAGGTTGAGGCCGTTGTTGTCGGCGGTCATGCGCTCGGCGGCATCCATGCGCTCCTGCAACTCGGGAACGAAGGCGGAGCGATCTCCGATGATCCGCATGCGGACGTTGTTCTGGTGCAGCTTCTGGGTTTCCTTTTCCAGGGTGGCGAGGAACAGCCCCATGAGGACCGAAACTTCCTCCTGGGGGCGGCGCCAGTTTTCGCTGCTGAACGCAAACAAGGTCAGCGCGGTGATTCCCTTCTTGGCACAAAATTCGACGGTGCGGCGCACCGCGCCGACCCCGGCATGATGGCCAGCCGTGCGCGGCAGGTGACGCTGTTTGGCCCAGCGGCCGTTGCCGTCCATGATGATGGCGATATGGCGCGGCAGCCGTTCCGCGTCCAGCGCCGTAGCAGACCCGAGCACAGCGTTCACGATTTTTCGGCGTATCGGGTATTGGGTGTCAGATGGCCATCAGGTCGGCTTCCTTGGCCTCGAGCAGCCCCTCGATCTCCTTGATGAACTGGTCGGTGGTCTTTTGAATCTGCTCTTCCCCGCGTTTGACCTCGTCCTCCGAGATCAGCTTGTCCTTGAGGCCATTTTTCAGTTCGGTATTGGCATCGCGGCGAATATTGCGGATCGCCACCCGGCCGTTTTCCGCTTCCGCCTTGACCACCTTGATCAGGTCCTTGCGGCGCTGCTCCGTGAGGGCCGGCAACGGCACCCGGATCACCGTACCGGCGGTGGTGGGGTTGAGCCCCAAGTCGGAGGTGAGGATAGCCTTCTCGATGGGGCCGATCATGTTGCGTTCCCAGGGCGTGATGGCCAGGGTACGGGCGTCTTCCACCGTCACGTTGGCGGCCTGGGACAGGGGCACGGGATTGCCGTAATAGCTGACCGAAATGTGCTCCAGCAAGCTGGGATGGGCGCGGCCGGTGCGAATCTTGGCGAATTCCTGTTTGAGCGCCTCGATGCTCTTCTTCATCCGCTCGATGGTCTTTTTCTGCACGTCGTCGATCATTGCGTTTTTCCGGTAACGATTAATGAACCGATGTCTTCGCCCCGCACCACCCGCATGATCGCTCCGGACTGGAAGACGTTCATGACCCGCAGCGGCATGTCATGGTCGCGGCACAGCACCAGGGCGGTTGCGTCCATGACGTTGAGGCGCTGATCCAGAGCCTCGTCATAGGTGAGGGTGGAATAGAAGGTGGCATCCGGCACCTTGACCGGATCAGCGGAATAAACCCCATCCACCTTGGTGGCCTTGATCAGGAGGTCGGCGTCGATCTCGATCGCCCGCAGGCTTGCGGCGGAATCCGTGGTGAAAAACGGATTTCCGGTTCCGGCGGCAAACACCACCACCCGCCCCTTCTCCAGGTGACGAACGGCACGGCGGCGGATGTAATCCTCGCAGACCTGGTTGATCTTCAGCGCCGACATCACCCGTACCGGCTGGCCCAGGTGCTCTACCGCATCCTGCATGGCAAGGGCGTTGATGACGGTCGCCAACATGCCCATGTGGTCGCCGGTCACCCGTTCCAGTCCTTCCCCGGCGCTGGTGGCGCCGCGGACGATGTTGCCACCGCCGCTCACCAGCCCGACTTCCACCCCGGCCTTGCACAGGTCCACCACTTCACCGGCCAGCCGGTGTATGGTCTTGGGGTCGATGCCGCCGGACTGGTCCCCCATGAGGGCCTCGCCGCTCAGTTTCAGCAGGATTCTCTTGTAGCGGGGTGCGGTCATGTCCTTGGCTTCCTGTGGATCGGGGGGATGAGATTGCGGGGCGAAGGGCGCCAGCTCAGCTGCCGCGCACCTGCGCCATCACTTCCTCGGCGAAGTTGCTCTCTTCCTTCTCGATGCCCTCGCCCACCTCGAACCGCACGAAGCGAACCACCGCCGAGCCCTTGGATTTGAGCAGGGCGCCCACGGTCTGATCGGGATCCTTGACGAACGGCTGCCCCACCAGGGTCACCTCCCCCAGGAATTTCTTGATACGACCTTCCACCATCTTCTCGATGATGTTGGCGGGCTTGCCGCTGGCTTCCGCCTGAGCCGAGAAGATTTCCTTCTCCTTGGCGATGGTCTCGGCCGGAACCTGACCCTCATCCACGCAGATGGGCTTGCTGGCGGCGATGTGCATGGCGACGTCCTTGCCCAGTGCCTGATCGGCGGTGGTCAGTTCCACCAGCACGCCGATGCGGCTGCCGTGCAAATAACTCACCGCAACGCCGGCGCCCACGTCGAACCTTTCGAAACGGCGCACATTGATGTTCTCGCCCAGCTTGGCCACCAGTTCGCGGCGGCGCTCATCCACCGCGCCGCCGGCCGGCAGCTTGGCGGCCAACAGCGCGTCGACGCTGGCGACGCCGGAATCCAGAATGGTCTGGGCCACGCCGTCCGCGAACTCGGTAAAATCGTCGGCCTTGGCGACGAAGTCGGTCTCGCAGTTGATTTCCGCAATGGCGGCGTGCTTGCCGTCGGCGCTCAGCTTCACCGCGAGGCGGCCCTCGGCGGCGGTTCGGCTCGACTTCTTGTCCGCCTTGGCGAGGCCGGCCTTGCGCATGATCTCGATGGCGGCGTCCAGATCGCCGCCCGCCTCGACCAGGGCCTTCTTGCACTCCATCATCCCGGAACCGGTCCGCTCCCGCAGTTCCTTCACCATTGCGGCAGAAATACTCATCTCACAAACCTCATCGAAATCTAGCTAACTGGTCTTATGAAAACGCCCCCGAACGGAGGCGTTTTCGTCAGGTACGAAAACTTGAACAGGCAAGTCCCCGGCGTTTACTCCACGTAACCGGCGGCGGCTTCCTCGTCGCCTGCTGCAGACGGCGCGGCATCCATCTCGACGAACTCGTCTTCCGCCGAGCCCGTTTCGGAGAAGCTGACGCCGTTTGCCTTGCCCTGCAGGATCGCGGTGGCGGCGCACTGCACGTAGAGCTGCACGGCCCGAATGGAATCGTCGTTGCCGGGAATGATGTAATCGATGCCGACCGGACTGTTGTTGGTGTCGACCACGCCGACCACCGGAATTCCCAGCTTCTTGGCTTCGCTCACCGCGTTCTTCTCGTAGCCGACATCCAGCACGAACATGACGTCGGGCAGCCGGTCCATGTCACGGATTCCGCCCAAACTCTGGGCCAGCTTGTCCAGCTCCCGCATCATGCCGAGGCCTTCCTTCTTGCTGAAGCGGCTCAGGCGGCCGTCGTCGCGCATGGCTTCCAGATCCTTCATGCGGTTGACGGACTGCTTGATGGTCTTGAAGTTGGTCAGCATGCCGCCGAGCCAACGATAATTCACATAGGGCATCCCGCAACGCTTGGCTTCGTCCTCGACGACCTTGCGGGTAGTCCGCTTGGTGCCGACGAACAGGATCCGGCCACGATTGGCGGCAACCTGCTCCAGATACTTCATGGCATCGCTGAGCAGAGGCAGCGTCTTTTCCAGATTGATGATATGGATGTTGCTGCGGGCGCCGAAGATGTAGGGAGCCATCTTCGGATTCCAATAACGGGTCTGATGACCGAAATGCACGCCAGCTTCCAGCATCTGGCGCATACTAACCGTGGACATGAAAACTCCTGACTTTAGTGGGAGGGGAATCGTTGCTCCCCATAGGGTTGGGCCTCCACATATCCCATCCGCCGACCGGCCCCGGGGCCGGCACCCCGACGGATGTGCCGATATGTGTGTGTCATTGCGTAAACGAGCTGGCATTTATACCATACCGGCCCCTTGCCGAACAATCCGAGATACTGCGCCGCCGCCCCGGGCCGCCGCAACGTCGGTATCGCAACAGCCGGGGCCGTCCCGCCGGACGACGAGACCACGCGGCTTTTCGACAACTCATCCGCTAACCCGCCAATCCATGAGCATTATCCTTAAATCGCCCGCGGAAATCGCCAAGATGCGCACCGCCGGGCGGCTCTCCGCCGAAGTCCTGGAATTCATCGAACCCTACGTCAGGCCAGGAATCACCACCGATGAACTGGACCGGCTGTGCCGCGACTACATCGTCGAAATCCAGAAAGCCATTCCAGCTCCTTTGAACTACAAGGGTTTCCCCAAGTCGATCTGCACATCGGTCAACCATCAGGTGTGCCATGGCATCCCCGGCCCCAAGAAGCTCAAGGCCGGCGACATCGTCAACGTGGACATCACCGTCATCAAGGACGGCTTCCATGGCGACACCAGCAAGATGTTCTTCATCGGCGAGCCGTCCATCAAGGCGCGGCGCCTGGTCAACGTAACCCAGGAAGCGCTGTACCTGGGGATCATGGAGGTCAAGCCGGGCGCCCACCTGGGGGACATCGGCAACGCCATCCAGACCCATGCGGAAGCCGCGGGTTTCTCGGTGGTGCAGGAATTTTGCGGCCACGGCATCGGCCGGGGCTTCCATGAAGATCCCCAGGTACTGCACTATGGCAAGCGCGGCGAAGGCGAACTGCTTAAACCGGGCATGACCTTCACCATCGAGCCCATGATCAATCTGGGCAAGCGCCACATCAAAGTCTTGCCGGACGGTTGGACCGCAGTGACCAAGGATCACAGCCTGTCGGCCCAATGGGAACACACGGTGCTGGTGACCGAAACCGGCTATGAAGTCCTAACGCTGCGCCAGGAAGAAGCCTTTGACCCCAGCCGCATCGAACTCTCTCTGTGAGCCTGTCTCGGCGGACTGGCTGGCCGAACGGCTGAGCTTCTGCCGCAGCCGCATCCAGTCCAACAGCGCCGAACTGATCCGCCAGTTCCGGGAAGAGATTCCCATCGCGCAGATCATTCGGGCCCGCTCGGACTTCATGGACGAACTGCTGATCGGCACCTGGCGTGCCCTCACCGCCCCCATCGGCGATCGACTCGCCTTGCTGGCGGTGGGAGGCTACGGCCGGCGCGAGCTCCACCTCCATTCCGACGTTGACATTCTGATCCTGGTAACGCCCGATGCCGAAGCCGCCGATCCGGAAGCTTACCGCACCGCCCTGTCGGCCTTCTTCAGCTTTCTTTGGGACATCGGGCTCAAACCCGGCCAGAGTACCCGCACGGTGGAGGAGACCGTCGAACTAGCCCGGCGTGATCAGACCGTGATGACCAATCTGCTGGAAGCGCGCCTGCTGCATGGCCCTCAGGCGCTGTTCGATGGTCTACTCAAACGGCTCGGCCCCGACCAGATCTGGAGCTCACGAGAATTTTTCGCCGCCAAGATGGAGGAGCAAGCGGCCCGCCATGCCAAATACCACGACACCGCCTACACCCTGGAACCCAACGTCAAGGAAGGGCCTGGGGGCCTCCGCGACATTCAGATCATCGGCTGGATCATCAAGCGCCATTACGGCTCGCCCGACCTGCGCGACCTCATCATCTACGGCTGGCTGACCGAAGCGGAGTTCGCCGAGCTCACCGAGACCCGCAGTTTTCTGTGGCGGGTCCGATTCGCCCTGCACGCCCTCACCGGCCGCGGCGAGGACCGGCTGTTGTTCGATCATCAGCGGGAATTGGCGAACCAGTTCGGCTACCACGGCGAGGAACCCAACGGGCCGGTGGAGCAGTTCATGCAACGCTATTTCCGCGCGGTCATGGGCCTGGAGCGGCTCAACGAAATGGTGCTGCAACTGTTCAACGAAGCGGTGCTGCGGGACGACGAGGATAGCGTCATCCTGCCCATCAACGACTCGTTCCAGGCCGTCAACAACTACCTGGAAGCCATCCATCCCAAGGTGTTCCAGCGCAATCCCCGCGCCCTGCTGGAGGTGTTCCTGCTGCTGCAGCAAAACCCCCGTCTGCAAGGCATCCGCGCTTCCACCATCCGTTTGATCCGGCAGCACCTTTATCTGATCGACGACCATTTCCGCAATGACCCCAAGGCAGCCCGGCTGTTCATGGACATCCTGCGCCACCCCAGCGGGATCACCCACCAATTGCGGCGAATGAACCGTTACGGGGTGCTGGCGGCCTACCTGCCGGCCTTCGGCAAGGTGGTGGGGCGGATGCAATGCGATCTGTTCCACGTCTATACGGTGGATGAGCACACCCTGTTCGTGGTCCGCAATCTGCGCCGCTTCGCCCTGGAAAAGCATCGGGCCGATCATCCGCATTGCAACGAACTGTTCGAACTCGTCGACCGCCCTGAACTGCTTTACATCGCGGGCCTGCTGCACGACATCGCCAAGGGTAGTGGCGGCGACCATTCAGAGATGGGCGAGCAGATCGCCGAGGAATTTTGCCAACGGCATGCCATTACCGGGCACGACAACCGACTCGTGCGCTGGCTGGTGCGCTACCACCTGCTGATGTCCATGACCGCCCAGCGCAAGGACATCAGCGATCCCCAGGTAATCCACGAATTCGCCATGAAAGTGGGTGATCCGGAAACGCTCACCCATCTGTATCTGCTCACGGTCGCCGATATCCGTGCCACCAATCCGAGCCTGTGGAACTCCTGGAAAGGGGCGCTGCTGCGGGAACTGTTCGCAGCCACCCGCTCGGCCTTCCGCCGTGGATTGGAAAAACCCATGGACCTGGAACAGCGCATTCGCGCGGTTCGGGATGAAACCTTGAGCCTGCTGGAGCGATTGGGGCTCGGACCGGACGCCATCGGGCGGGTATGGGAAAACCTTCCCGACGATTATTTCCTGCGCTACCTGCCGGATGAGATTGCCTGGCATACCATCGCCATCGACGCCACGCCGGCCGACCGGCTACCGCTGGTACTGCTGCGCCCCATGAGCCAGCGCGGCAGCGCCGAAGTGTTCATCTACGCCCACGACCAAGATTTCATCTTCGCCCACAGCACCGCGCTACTGGATCAGCTCGGGCTGACCGTTTTCGACGCCAAGATCATCACCTCGTCCAACGGCTACGTGCTTAACAGCTACCACGTGCTGGAATCGGCAGGCGGCCCCATCAAAGACCATACGCGACAGGTCCAGATCTGCTCCAAGCTGCGCGAATGCTTGCGTAACCCGAGCGCCGATCCCGCCCGGGTTCAGCGTCGAGAACCCCGCGAAATCAAGCACTTCACGGTCCAGACCCAGGTCTACTTCCACCAAGATCCGCAGCACCGCCACACCGTTCTGGAACTTCTGGCCACTGACCGGCCCGGGCTGCTATCCAAGGTGGGCCAGGCCTTCCAACAGGTCGGGATTCGTTTGAATAACGCGAAAATTTCGACGATCGGCAGCCGCGCCGAAGACATCTTCTACGTCACTGGCGCCGATGACGCGCCGCTTGACGACCCTGAATTGCGGGAAAAGCTCAAAGCGGCACTGATCGAGTGGGTGGGGGACATCTGAACCAGCCGTCGTGCTATCCTTGCCATGAGCCTGCTGGCCGCGCGCATGGGTACGCCGAGGAGGATTCGGCTTCCGCACCGCAGTAAACCGACGCCGCTTTCGCGAAGACATCGATGCGGCAGCTGCCATCGCCCCGGAAAGGAAAGCTTGCGACGCACGCGCCAGCGTACCGGCGCACGTCTTGACGACAAAGCCGATTGGGAGCATCAGATCATGAGCGTTGCAGACCCCATTCTCGGAAACTGGTACCAGGACGAAGCCACCTCCCGCAGCTTTCGTGTGGTGGCGGTGGACGAAGAGAACGATTCCATCGAGGTTCAATACCTCAATGGCGACATCGGCGGCTACGACTTCGCCTCCTGGGACGAATCCCTGTTTTTCCCCATCGAAGCCCCGGAAGACTGGAGCGCCCCCTTCGACGACCTGGAAATCGACGACCTGGGCTACTCCGATCCGGACCAGCACGGTCGCGACCGTTCCGATACCACCCTGGAAGATTTCCTGGACTGAGCTCGGCCCGTATTTTGCGTCCAGCGGCCCCGGATCACTGGAGTCGCGCCGCCACCGCGTCCCGGCCCGAAGCTCTCACCCTCGCCGCGACTCGCGCTCCGCGGTTGATCAAGACGATCCCGAACTGTCCGTTCCAGGACCGATCAAACCGGCTTTCCAGAAACGGGGAACGACGGAGTCGCTGCCGAACCTTCCCCACCGTTCCACAAACGCTCGAAATCTGTGGATAACCTTGTGGATCCAGATAGCCATAGCCCCGGATGACGGTGCGATTCAAAGCTTATCGCCTAAAGAATCGAACCGACACCACACACAAAAAATCAATAAGTTGCGCCGAACTTCCAGCGCCTGCGCCCGCTAAAAATCCCCGAATTTTTACTTGACAGGGGTTTTCTATACACTGTGCACAAACCACGTGTTTTAAGGTCTGATGAATCAACCAATTAACGACCCAGTTTCCGTCACACCCAGCATGCTGAGGGAGGATTTATGGAGATTGACCGTTTCCAGGTGTTGCGTACCGATGCTTCCGGTATGCCGCTGGAATGGATCGGCTACCAGGAAGCGGCGAAGCTCTATCACCTAGAGCAGGTTGCCTATTCCTGCGGCAGCCCGCTGTTCGTCCTGCGCGGCGGCTATAACGCCAGGACCGGCAAACGCAGCGTGATCGAGGTCAACTCGATCCTGGCGACTTTCGGTAGTCCCGGAAACGGCTACCGCATCGACCAGGGCTATACGCCTCCCCTCAACAACCCCGCCCTGTTCCGCCGCGACAACCACCTCTGTTTGTACTGCGGCCAGCGCTTCTTCCAGCGCGACCTCTCACGCGACCACGTCACCCCCTTGAGCCAGGGCGGGCTGGACCACTGGAACAACGTGGTCACCTCCTGCAAGCGCTGCAACAACCACAAGGCCGGCCACACCCCGGAGCAGGCCGGCGTCCAGTTGCTCGCCATCCCGTTCACCCCAACCCACGCCGAATACGTCTATCTGCAAGGCCGCCGGGTCTTGTCCGACCAGATGGAATTCCTGCGCGCCCATTTCCCCCGCAAGAGCCCATTGCATCAGCGGCTGGATTGAGGCGAGCCGACATCCGGCGAGCCTCGACCCAAGGCGGTAAGCGGAAATACTGCCGTCGAAGCGGTCGCCCGGGGATACACGTAGCAGTCGTGCCCTTAATTGCGTTCCCGCAACTTCTGCCATTCTCGAACAGCGCCTGAGGCACCGGTACGGGCTCGATATGGCCGACGAGATTTGGCAATTGGTCGCCGAATTCGAAACCTACGCCATCAACTGCGGCGAAATGCTGGACGTGGCAATCGGCAAGGTGCGCGGCGAAGACCCATTGCAAAAACGGGTGCGAAGTTGGATAGGCTGGCTCGAGAGGGAGGAAAGCGAGAGGAATAGCAGCCAAAAACGCCTACGCAAATTCGCCGCGAAACTCTGTGAATTTACGTGAACTTTCCGTATGGACGTCCGGGGAACCTTGGGCTGTGCGGCTGACTAGCTGCATACCTCAGTCGGATCGAAGTTGCGATGGCGATGATTCGGTAATGATTCGATAGCCCATGGCGGCATAACCTTTTCGGCGTTTGTCCCACATTCTTACCAATTGGGCATGTTCCGTTTCCACATAGTCATAGATGCGCACATCGGACTTCAATGTATGGGCACGGTGCAGGCGACCGGCATATTGTTTCAAACTTCCCTCCCAGGACACTGGCATGGCGAGAACCAACGTATTCAGCGGTGGATGATCGAAGCCTTCACCGACTAGCGAGGCGGTCGCCAGAAGTACCCGAGGGGCCGATTCATCCAAGGCCTCCACTCTTGCCAGCACGTCAGTCCGCTGCTTTTTCGGCATGCGTCCCTGCAGGACGAAAAGCTGCTCGACCTTCCCGGCCAGATGGGACTCCAACAAAGCCAAGTGTTCCGTCCGACCGGTGAGGACGATGAGCTTCCGGCCTTCGGCATAGGCCGACAGGATGTCCGTTGCGATCCGCGTATTTCTCGCGGGGTCATGGACCAGTTGCTTGAAAACGTCTTGTATGCCGGCGGATTCCGGTAGATCGATCACCGTATCGAGAAAACGAGGATGAACTTCCTGGATGCTCGGCATGTTTTCCATCCGACCGGCCTGATGGCGGATGGGACCGCAATGCATGAAGATGATTGGATGCTTGCCATCCCGTCGAACCGGTGTTGCCGTCAAGCCTAGGACGTAACGGGCTTTGGCGCTTTTCACGATGGCTTCGAAGGAAACCGCGGAAAGATGGTGACACTCGTCCACCACGATATGCCCATATTTTTCCGGCAATTCACTGACTTCACCTTTGCGCGACAAGGCTTGCATCGTGGCGATGTCGATCTGGCCGGTAGGCTTGGACCTCCCGGCACCGATCTTGCCGATTGGGCAGTCTTTCAGCTCCAGGAAGGTTTCCAGTCGTTCCCGCCACTGATGGATCAGCTCGCTGCGATGCACCAGGATTAAGGTATTGACGCCGCGCCGGGCGATCATTGCCGCCGCGGTCACGGTTTTGCCAAAGGCGGTAGGTGCGCACAGGATGCCGGTGTCATGGTCCAGCAGATCGTCCACCGCAGCTCGTTGATCGCTGCGCAGCGTTCCTTCAAAGGCCACATCGATCTTACAGCCCTCATGGCGCTTGTCCTGAATCTCTAGCTCGATACCGTTGTCATGCAGCAAGTCGAGCACCG
>VEPB01000088.1 GCA_012026715.1 Methylococcaceae bacterium
CCGCGAAATCGGCGAGAAGCCGTTTCGCGCCAGCCAACTGCTGCAGTGGATTCACCAGCGCGGGGTCGACGACTTCGCCCTGATGACCAACCTCAGCAAGTCCCTGCGCGGCTATCTGTCCGAGCACTGCGAAATCCGCCCGCCGGCCATCGCGCTGGACCAGCGTTCCGCCGACGGCACCCGCAAGTGGCTGCTGCAGGTGGACGACACCAACCGCATCGAAACCGTGTTCATCCCCGAGGAAGGCCGCGGCACCCTGTGCGTTTCCTCCCAGGTGGGCTGCGCCCTGGCGTGCTCGTTCTGCTCCACCGCCCAGCAGGGCTTCAACCGCAACCTGACGGTGGCCGAGATCATCGGCCAGCTGTGGGTGGCCCAGCGCGAGCTGGGTGAAGAAAAGCGCATCACCAACGTGGTGCTGATGGGCATGGGCGAGCCGCTGCTGAATTTCAGCAACGTGGTGGATGCGGTCGACCTGATGATGGACGACTTCGCCTACTGCTTGTCCAAGCGCCGGGTCACCCTGAGCACCTCCGGCGTGGTGCCGGCGCTGGAGCGGCTGGCGGAAGTGACCGACATCAGCCTGGCGGTGTCGCTGCACGCCCCCGACGACGCCCTGCGCAACCAGCTGGTGCCGATCAACCAGAAATATCCCCTGAAGGAACTGCTGCCGGCCTGCCGCAACTACATCAAGGATGGCCGCCGCAAGATCACCTGGGAATACGTGATGCTGGCCGGAGTCAACGACTCGCCGGCCCAGGCCCGCGCCCTGGCCAAGCTGTTGGCCAACATTCCCTCCAAGATCAACCTGATCCCCTTCAACCCCTTTCCGGGTTCGCCCTACCGCTGCTCCAGCAGGGAAACGGTGGCTCATTTCAGCGAAATCCTGCAGGGGTACGGGCTGATCACCACCATCCGCAAGACCCGCGGCGAAGACATCGACGCGGCCTGCGGCCAGCTGGTGGGCAAGGTCAACGACAAGAGCCGGCGCCAGTTCCGGTTACAGGTGCAAACCCCATGAAACTCCGAGTCGGAACCGCCCTGATCGCCGCTGCGATCCTCGCCGCCTGCTCCGGCACCGCCAAGAAAGATCCGGACGAGCCCAGCATCTCCGAAATCTACATGCGCAAGGGCATCCAGTACATGGAGAACGGCATGCTGGACGTGGCCCTGCAGGATCTCAAGCATTCGGTGGAATTGGACCCCAAGAACGGCCGGGCCCACGATGCGCTGGCGGTGTTGTATCAACGGCTGGGCCAACCGGCCGACGCCGATGCGGAGTTTCAGAAGGCCTTGGAACTGAGCAGCAGCGACTTTGGGATCGCCAACAACTACGGCCGCTTTCTGTGCGAGCAGGGCCAGTACGACAAGGCCATGGCGCAATTCCAGAAGACCATCACTGCCAAGCTCTATCCCTCCCCGTGGGTTCCGCTCACCAATGCCGGACTGTGCGCCCGCAGCACCGGTCGCTCGGCGGAGGCGGAAGGCTATCTGCGCGACGCCCTCAAGGCCAACCCGGAATTCGCCCCGGCCCTGATGGAAATGGCCAAGCTGAGCCTGCAGACCAGCCAGTTCATGAATGCACGGGCCTTCATCCAGCGCCTTGAATCCGCCGCGCCGCCGAGCGCCGAGACTCTGTTGCTGGGAATTCAGGTGGAACAGGCCCTGGGGAACGAGGAAGGCGCCCAGGAATACCGGGCCAAGTTGCGCGCCCAATTCCCGGATGACCGGGATGCCCCGCCCGCCCCTCAACCCCAAACCTTCACCGGCCGCCGCCGTTAGTCCGGTTCCCTTTCGATGACGGAAAAAATTCAAGCCATTCGTGGCATGCACGACATATTGCCCGGCCAGACCCCGCGCTGGCAGGGAGTGGAGGCGGTATTCCGCCGCGTCTTGCCCGGCTACGGCTACCAGGAAATCCGCCTGCCCATCGTGGAGAAGACGGAGCTGTTCAAGCGCTCCATCGGCGAAGTCACCGACATCGTCGAAAAGGAGATGTATACCTTCGACGACCGCAACGGCGATTCGCTGCCCCTGCGCCCGGAGGGCACCGCCGGCTGTCTGCGCGCCTGCCTGGAACAAGGCCTACTGCAACACGGCAGCCTCAGGCTCTGGTACATGGGCCCCATGTTCCGCCACGAGCGGCCGCAGAAAGGGCGCTACCGCCAGTTCTACCAGATGGGCCTGGAGGCCTATGGCATGGAAGGCCCGGACATCGACGCCGAGGTCATCCTGCTGACCCGGCGGCTGTGGCGGGAACTGGGGGTGGCCCATAAGCTGGAGCTGCAGGTCAACTCGCTGGGCACCATCGAGGAAAGGCTGGCCTACCGGGGCGAACTGGTGGCCTATTTCCGCGCCCACCTCGACCGGCTGGACGAGGACAGCCGGCGACGATTGGATACCAACCCCCTGCGCATCCTCGACAGCAAGAACCCGGCGATGGCCCAACTGGTGGCCGACGCCCCGTCGTTGTTCGACCACCTGGGCGAGGCCAGTCGCAGCCATTTCCACGGACTCACCGACGCCCTCAGCGACGCCGGCATCGCCTACACCGTCAATCCCCGGCTGGTGCGGGGACTGGACTACTACTGCAACACCGTGTTCGAGTGGGTCACCGAAGAGCTGGGCGCCCAAGGCACGGTGTGCGCCGGCGGCCGTTACGACGGGTTGATTGCCCAGTTGGGCGGCAAGGCTTCCCATGCGGTGGGTTTCGCCCTCGGGATGGAACGGCTGATCGATCTGCTCGACGAGCCCGAGCGATTCGACCGCGCCGCTCATCCCCACCTCTACCTGATCCGGGTCGGCGATGCCGCCCAACGGCCAGCGGCCCTGCTGGCCGAACGGCTGCGCGATGAGTTGCCGGGCCTGAGGCTGGTGCTGCACAGCGGCGGCGGCAGCTTCAAGAGCCAGTTCAAGCGTGCCGACCGGAGCGACGCGGCTGTGGCCCTGATCCTCGGCGACGACGAGGCGGCGGCCGGCACCGTCGGCATCAAGCCGCTACGCGGCCAGGGCGACCAGATCTCCGTTCCGCAGACCGAGCTGACCGGCCACCTGCGATCCTTGCTAACTTCAATCTGATCCGAGTACCGTCCATGGAGATTTATCTGTCCGAAGAAGAGCGCGTCGAAGCGCTCAAGAAATGGTGGAAGGAAAACGCCCGCTCCGTTTTCGCCGGCATCGGCCTCGGCGTCGCCGTCTTGCTGGGCTGGAACGCCTGGCAGGGGGCCAAGGACCGCAAGGCCCAGGAAGCGTCGGGCTTGTATCAACAATTGCTGAAGGCGGTGGAGGCCAAGCAGAGCGAGCCGGCCGGCAAGCTGGCCGAGCGCATCGTCCAGCAATACCAGGGCAGCCTCTACGCCACCTATGCCAGCCTGTTCCAGGCCAAGATCAAGGCGGAAGCCGGCGACCTGGCCGGCGCGAAGTCCATCCTCAGCGATCTGAGCAACAGCGTAAAGCAGGATGCCCTGCGCCATATCGTGCGGCTGCGGCTGATCCGGGTGCTGCAGGCCCAGGGCGACCACGACGGCGCCTTGGCGTTGATGGCCCCCCTGACCCCTGACAAGAGCGGCGAATTCGAGAAACTCTACGAAGAACTGAAAGGCGACAGCTACCTGGCGCTGAATCGCGCCGACGATGCCCTCGGCGCCTACAAGAAAGCCAAGCAGTTGGGCGCCCAGTCGCCGCTCCTGGATTTGAAGATGACCGAACTCGGCGGCAGCGATCCCGAGTCCGCGTTGCTCGATGCGCTCCGCTCCAAAGCCGGCGGACAACCGGAAGCCAATCCCTGATGCGCAAGATTCTGCCCTTGCCCTTGATCCTTTGCCTGGCGGCTTTCAGCGGCTGCGCGGGGCTGGAAACTCTCAAGGACGCCTACGAGGGCTTGGGCGATTACTTCGGCGGCAAGGATAATGCCGAACCGCCTGCGGAACTGAAGGACCAGGAGTTTACGCACAAGCTGACGGTGCTGTGGAAGGAGTCGGTCGGCAAGGGCCTCGACGAACAGGAAATCAACCTGCTACCGGCGGTCAGCGAAGCCGCGGTTTATGCCGCCGATCGCCGCGGACTGCTGCGGGCCAGCAACCGGCTCAACGGCGACAAGCTTTGGGAAGTCGAGACCGAACTGTCGTTCTCCGCCGGTCCCGCCCTCGACCGCGACAAGCTGGTGCTGGGCACCTCCAACGCCGAAGTGGCGGCTTTCAACGCGGCCGACGGAGCGCTGTTGTGGAAGGCCACAGTCAGCAGCGAGGTCCTGGCGCAGCCCCGCATCGAAAGCGGCGTCGTGGTGGTGCGCAGCAGCGACGGCCGGATCACCGCGCTGGACGCGAAAACCGGCGGCACCCAATGGACCTTCGACCGCAGTGCCCCGATTCTGGCGGTGCGCAGCCGGGGCGCCCCCATCATCGCGGAAAACCTGGTCATCGACGGTTACGGCAGCGGCAAGCTGTCGGCGCTGCAGTTGAAGGACGGCAAGCCGGCCTGGGAAGCGACGGTCGCCATTCCCCACGGCCGCTCGGAGATCGAGCGGCTGGTCGACCTGGATTCCAACCCGGCGGTACGGGTCGGCACCCTGTATGTGTCCGGCTTCCAGGCCGGCATCGCCGCGGTTTCCATCAGCGACGGCGAAGTCCAATGGCGCGAGGACAAGGTTTCCTCCCACACTGGTCTGGTCATTCACCGCCGCACCCTGTTCCTGACCGACGCCAACAGCGACGTCTGGCAGATCGACACCCGCGACGGCGGCGACCTGTGGAAGCAGGCGGACTTGCACCAACGCCGTCTGACGGCACCCGCCGCCATCAAGGATCTGCTGGTGGTGGGCGACTTCGAAGGCTATCTGCATTTGCTGTCGCAGGAAGACGGCAGCCTGCAGGGCCGGCTGCAGATCGATAGCAGCCCCATCGAAGCCGCCCCGGTGGTGTTCGACGACGTCATCTACGTGTACACCAGCGCCGGCCACTTGGCGGCGGTATCGCTGGACTGATCCATGTTGCCGGTCGTCGCCCTGGTGGGCCGCCCCAACGTGGGCAAGTCCACCCTCTTCAACTTCCTCACCCAGACCCGTGACGCCCTGGTGGCGGACTATCCGGGACTGACCCGCGACCGCCAGTACGGCACCGTCCGGCGCGGCCCCCGCGCCTTCGCCGTGGTGGATACCGGCGGCATCATCGCGCGGCCCGACGGCATCGCCGACCACGCCATGCGTCAGGTCCGGGCCGCACTCGAGGAAGCCGACGTCATCCTGTTCCTGGTGGATGCCCGCGACGGCCTCAACGCATCCGACGAGTCCGTCGCCAACAACCTGCGCCGGACCAGCAAGCCCGTCATCCTGGTTGCCAACAAGACCGAAGGACTGGACGCACTCACCGCCAGCGCCGAATTTCACGCCCTCGGACTGGCCGGCGATCCCGTCCCCATCGCCGCGGCCCACGGCACCGGCATACCCCGACTGCTGGAGAGAGTCGCCGAACTGCTCCCGCCGCCGGAAGACGAAGCGGCGGAGCCGGCGACCGCCGGCATCCGCATCGCCGTGGTGGGGCGGCCTAATGTGGGCAAGTCCACCCTGGTAAACCGGCTGCTGGGCGAGGAACGGGTGGTGGTTTACGACCAGCCCGGCACCACCCGGGACAGCATTTTCATCCCGTTCGAGCGCGACGACCGCCATTACACCCTGATCGACACCGCCGGCATCCGGCGCCGTGCCCGAGTCGGGGAGGGCATCGAGAAATTCAGCGTCATCAAGGCGCTGCAGGCCATCGACAAGGCCCATGTGGTGATCTATCTGTGCGACGCCAGCGAGGGCATCACCGATCAGGACGCCAACCTGCTGGGTCTGGTGCTGGAAGCCGGCCGCGGCCTGATCATCGGCCTCAACAAGTGGGACGGCTTGGAGCCGAACCAGAAGGATACGGTGAAGCGCCAGATCGACGTCAAGCTGCCGTTCGTCGAATTCGCCGACAAGATGTATCTGTCGGCCCTCCACGGCACCGGCGTGGGCAAGCTACTGGAACGCATCGAACGGATTCACGCTTCCGCCACCGTGGCGGTGTCGTCCTCCAAGCTCACCGAAATCCTCCTGCAAGCCCAGGAGCGCCATCAGCCGCCGCTGGTGCGCGGCCGCCGCATCCGCCTCAAGTACGCTCATCAGGGCGGCCAGAATCCCCCCACCGTGATCGTCCACGGCAACCAGGTGGACGAGGTGCCCGGCGCCTATAAGCGCTACCTGATCAACGCCTTCCGCGAGGCCCTGCGGATCGAAGGCAGCCCGCTGCGCATCGAATTCCGCGCCGGCGACAATCCCTTCAAGGGCCGCAAGAACACCCTCACCCCGCGCCAGATCCAGAAGCGCAAGCGGCTGATGAAACATGTGAGGGGCCGCTGAGCCTTCGATCCAGGCACATTTTCTGCTTTCTGGATCTGATGCCCTGCTTGGGGCATTCACCGTGATTCAGTCAATCCAAACAAACTCTGCGGAGTCCTAAACGAATGAAGACCAGCCAACTGCTCGTCACCGCGCTCTTTTTCGCCGCTATGGCGCTAACCGGCGCCGCCCACGCCCAGGGTAAACACCACCGCGATCCGGTCGAGAAATACGACAAGGATGGCGACGGCCAGGCCACCGTGGATGAAATCCTGTCGGCCCGGGCCGCCAAGTTTGCCGAAATCGACGTCAGCCCCGCCGACGGGTTCGTATCCTTCGAGGAATTCAACACCTGGCTTGGGACCCGCCAGACCGAGCGCTTCACCAAACTGGATGCTGACCAGAACCAGCTGATTTCACAAGAAGAATTTCTGGCTACCCGGAAGGAGAAAAAGGTCGATCTGTTCACCCGGGTCTTCACCCTGGCCGCCACCGACGGCACCGCGGGGCTGTCTGCCGATGAATTCGGTGTGCTGGGCCCCCAGACCGGCCAAATCATCTTCCGGTTCGCGTCGCTGGATACCGACAGTGACGGCAAGGTTTCCCAGATCGAATATCTGGTGGCTCCCTTCAACCGCAAGAGACACCGCAACTAAAGGGCCGGTCGGCTGTCACAGCGGCAATCGGCCGCTCCGCCAGGACGTAACGACTCTCCTCAGCCCCGTCTCCCCGGCCCTTTCGGGGAGACGGACCTCCGCCGCGGCGCGCAGCCACCGACTGCCGGGAGAACCATCGGGCCATCCAGCGCCTGCCCCGTCGGCTAGAGGCAACACCGCCATCGAAACACCCTTGCGGATCCTCCCACAACCGGTGTATTCCATAGGTTTTAGCCGGTAGTCCCTGCCCCATGCCCGCCCGTTCCAGATCCACCGATCGCCCGTTCGCGGCGTTGTCGCCCGATTGCCTTTGGAACGCCCTGGACAGCGTCGGCCTGCACGGCGACGGCCGGCTACTGGCCCTCAACAGCTACGAGAACCGGGTCTATCAGGCCGGCATGGATGAAGGCCCGCCGCTGGTGACCAAGGTTTACCGCCCGGAGCGCTGGAGCGACCAGGCCATCCTCGAGGAACACCAGTTTCTGTTCCAGCTCGCCGAGGCGGAATTGCCGGTGGTTCCGCCCCTGCGGATTGGCGGAGCCACGCTGCACCACTATCAGGGTTTCCGCTTCAGCGTGTTCCCGCGCCAAGGCGGTCGGGTCCCGGAATTGACCGACAGCGCCCGGCTCGAATGGGTTGGGCGGCTGATCGGCCGAATTCACGCGGTCGGCGCCACCGCCCCATTTCGTTTCCGCCCCGCGCTGGACCCGATCAGTTTCGGCCAGGAGCCGATGGCGTTTCTAATCGAACACGGCTGGATCCCGAACGAACTGATCGCCTCCTACCGGAGCGTCGCCGACCAGGCGCTGCAACGCGTATTCACCCTGTTCGGGCGGGCCGGGAGTTACCGCTCCTTGCGGCTGCACGGCGACTGTTATCCCGGCAACATCCTGTGGACCGACGATGGCCCACACTTCGTCGACTTCGACGACAGCCGGTCGGGCCCCGCCATCCAGGATCTGTGGATGCTGCTGTCCGGCGACCGGGGCGAAAGGGGCGGCCAACTGGCCGATCTGTTGGCCGGCTACGAGTGCTTCTTCGATTTCGACACCCGCGAGATTCAACTCATCGAAGCCTTGCGCACCCTGCGCATGCTGCACTATGCGGCATGGCTGGCTCGGCGCTGGAACGACCCGGCTTTCCCGCAGGCCTTCCCCTGGTTCAACACCGCGGCTTACTGGCAGGACCACATTCTCTCCCTGCGCGAACAGGTTGCCGCCATGGACGAACCACCGCTCTGGTCCAGCTGAGCCAGAGGTCAATGGCCCGCGCCGTCATAACGGCGGCTCGGAAAATCGGGAGTTAATCCCGATCTCCCGCGGAAAATTTCGGGCACAATGAGCGGCCTTGCCGGGAGCCGCCCCTTGAGCCTTCGTTTTCGCCTCAACCTCATGATTGCGCTGACCATGCTGATCATCATCGGCACGGGCACCTTGTTCGTGATTCACAATGCCCGTCGCTCGGTGGTCGAGGAAGTACGGTCATCGGTGAATATGGCGTTGCAGCTGATCGACGCCGGACTGGTGCGAACCAGCGAGAATGAGGCAGCCCTGTTGAGTTGGCTGCATGAGCTGTCTCTCCTCGAAAAAACTCGCCACCTTCACATCCAGGTTCAGCAACCGCCGGAAAAGATCATTCAACTGGCCGCACCGCCGGGGCCAGCCGAAACCACCGCGGCGCCAGGCTGGTTCGTTTGGGCCGTCACGCCAGCGCTGCTGCTGGGTGAAAAACAGGTGCAGCGTCCCGACGGACGGCTCATCCGCATCGCCATCGAAGCCAATCCCCGCGACGAGATTGAGGAGGCGTGGAACGAGGCCAGCGGCTTCCTGTGGCTGATGGTTGCCCTGGCGGTCACCGTCTACGTTCTGGTGCACGTAACCCTCGGCCAGGCCTTCCAATCGGTCAACGTGATCCTGCGCGGCCTGGAAGACATCGAGCGCGGCGACTACAACAAGAGGCTGGAGCCTTTCCGGCTTCCTGAGTTCGAACGGATCGCCGGCGCCATCAACCACATGGCGGTCACCCTGGAAGCGGCGCGCGACGAAAATCGCGCCTTGCATCGGCGCTCCCTGGCGATCCAGGAAGAGGAACGCCGCCACGTCGCCCGTGAACTGCATGACGAACTGGGTCAGTCAGTCAGCGCCATCCGGCTCATGGCGGTCTCGGCCCGGAACTGCGAAGATCGTGGCCGTGTTGCCGAGACGGTCGATTCCATCGTCGCCATCTGCGACCGGCTGTTTTCCGTGGTGCGCGACATGATGCGGCGTCTGCGCCCGCTGATACTGGATGAATTGGGGCTTACGGCGTCCCTGGAAGACATGATCGAAACCTGGCGCGCCCGCAATCCCGACGTTCAATGCCGCTTCGACGGAGACGCAGCGGTCGACGGCCGGTTGGGCGACGCCGGCATCCATATCTACCGCATCGTCCAGGAATGTCTCACCAACATCAGCAAACACTCCGGAGCTGGCAACGTCGGCATCCGCCTGGAGATCTTGGGTGGCGCTGCCGACGGACGAATCGCGCTGGAACTGCGCGATGACGGCGTCGGTTTCGATCCGGCTCAACCCCGCACCGGATTCGGCCTGCTCGGCATCCGCGAGCGGGTGGCGGGTCTCGGTGGCGATTTTCGACTCGTCACGGCACCCGGTCGCGGGGCGCGCCTATACGTCGAGGTACCCTGTAGCGGAGCCAACCCGCGATGAACGCCATCTCGGTCATCCTGGTGGACGATCACGCGGTAGTTCGGGCTGGCTACCGCCTCGTGCTGTCCCAGGCTGTCGACATTGCGGTGGTGGGCGAAGCCGAACGCGGCGAAGAAGCCTGCCAGCGGTATTTTGAGCTTCGACCGGACGTCTTGGTGATGGACCTGAGTTTGCCAGGCATCGGCGGACTCGCTGCAATCCGCCGCATTAGCAACCGCGACGCCCGCGCGCGAATTCTCGCCTTCAGCATTCACGACGAGCCGGTCTATATCAGCCGAACCATGGAAGCCGGCGCCAAAGGTTACTTGAGCAAGAGCTGCCCGCCGGACATCCTGGTCGAAGCGGTACGCCGCGTCGCAGGGGGAGAGATTTATATCGAGCCGGCCCTGGCTCAGCGCCTGGCGATACAGAACTACACCGGAGCCGACTCGACGCCCAGCCTGGACCATTTATCGGCAAGGGAGTTCGACGTATTCTGCCTGCTGGCCAAGGGCCACACCACCCGGGAAGTGGCGGAGGAACTGCGGATGGGGTACAAGACGGCCGCCAACTACGCAACCGTGATCAAGAATAAACTGGGCGTCAACACGACTGCCGAGATGGCCAGACTCGCCTACCAGTGCGGCCTCTTCAAGACTTGAGGGTTACGCCGACCTGCTCAAAGCGATTCGTCGAGCGACTTGCCGTAGCGCTGGATCCAGGCCCGCCGCAGACACGCCATGAACTCGTCCACTCCGTACCCACCGCTTCGCACCCTGTCCACCGCGTTCGAGAGGTCGGCACGGCTCTTGATGGTAATGAGCGCAACCGAGAATATCACCCGGCCCATGCCCCCATTGGCCACCAGGCTGACCGCCGAAGTCGACGACACCCAGCGCGGCTTGACCATGGGACCGATCATCCGGCTCTTGAGAAAACCGACGACTTGCCTCATGGCGACTCCGAGGCGTGCATTTTGCCCTGCGCGCTTACATCGCCGACTGCAAGTAATTCTGCAGGCCCACCTGGTCGATCAGCCCCAGCTGAGTTTCCAGCCAGTCAACGTGCTCCTCCTCGCTTTCGAGAATGTCCTCGAGCAGATCGCGCGTCACGAAATCCTGTTTCTGCTCGCTGTAGGCTATGGCTTCCCGCAGCAATGGCAACGCCTGCAGTTCCAATTGCAAGTCACTCTCCAGCATTTCTTTGGGATTTTCCCCTATCCGCAGTTTGCCCAGATCCTGCAGATTGGGTAGTCCTTCAAGGAAAAGAATGCGCTCGATGAGTTGGTCGGCATGTTTCATCTCATCGATGGATTCTTTGTAGACCTTTTCGTTTAGAGAATGAAAACCCCAGTTCTTGTACATGCGGGCATGCAGGAAATACTGGTTGATGCTGGTCAGCTCGTTGACCAGTATTCGATTCAGGTAGGAAACGACAGTGGTGTCACCCTTCATGTTCTCGTCCTCTCGATAGGGGCGGTGTTAGTTAGCCAGGTACTCGGCAGGGTCAAGGCAAGGTATACCAGTTTAGTCGCTCTACGGCCAGAGTCCCGGCAGTCGAAGGAGATCGCTACAATGGACGAAAGCCGAACAGAATCCGCCCATTGATGCTGCCATGTCCTTAGCCAAGCGCCTGAGCGAAACCTTACCAAGCGTCCTCCCCGATCTGTTTCATCCCTGGGTCTCTCGCTGTCCCCATGAAGCCGGCTCCGGAGCCAGCAGGCGACTGGCGCACTTGGAGCGTCATTTGGACTGCGAAGCCCGCATGGTTTTGGTCGGAGAAGCATGCGGTTATCAGGGCTGCCGCTACAGCGGGATACCCTTCACCAGCGAGCGGCTACTGCTGGAGGGGGCGATCCCGCGAATCACGCCGCTGGAAGCTCGGCTGTCGGTTCGAAAGCTCCCCTTCTCGGAACCGTCAGCAACGATCGTTTGGAAAACATTGTTCCAGCTAGGACTGGCGGATCAAACCGTGCTCTGGAATGCGCTGCCGCTGCATCCGCACCGGGCGGACAATCCATGGTCGAACCGCACCCCGACCGATCATGAACTTAATCTGGGTGCGGAGGCTTTGGAATTGGTGATTCGGCATTATCCTGGAGCAGCCATCGTTGCTGTGGGTCGTAAAGCGGAATTGGCCTTGAGACGGCTCGGAATTATCGCCCACTCGGCGGTGCGCCACCCCGCCAATGGGGGAGCCAGCGCTTTCGCGACAGGGCTTAAAGAGATCAGCAAGACACTCTGAGTGACTTGTTCCGAAACGGTTTCAATCGGAGCAAAAAGAAAGCCCCCGAAGCGTAGAGCTTAGGGGGCTTGGTTTAGGAGCCTGGCAGTTCCCTACTTTCGCACAGGTATCTGCACTATCATCGGCGCTA
>VEPB01000055.1 GCA_012026715.1 Methylococcaceae bacterium
GTGGTGGGCGTTGTCGGCGCGGGTTATGGCGCCAATGACGATGATCGAGGAGGGGCTGAAGCGGCTTGTCGCCGGCGATTTGACCGGCAAGTTGGATCCGGCCGCGTGCGGCGATTTCGGAAATATGGCGGCCAATCTGACAAGCTTGTGTGGCTCGATCTCGAATTTGGCCGGCAATACCGTTGTCTTTTCGAACGAAATTATTTGTCTGGTCAATGCGTTGATGCATGAAGCAGACCAGACCACCGGCGACGCCCGCGATCAGGCGGGACAGACCCAGCAGGTCGCGGCAGCGGCCGAGCAGATGAGTCAGACCATCAATGACATCGCCCGCAATGCCCTCGCAGCCCGGGAAACATCGGGAGCGGCGTTGACCGTCGCCCATGAAGGAAACGTGGCGGCGGAATCGTCGGCGGCAACGGTTCAGCGGGTCTATGACGCCACCATCTCATTGGCCTCCCTGGTGGAGAAGCTGAATCGCAGCGTCCGCGAGATCAGCAGTATCGTGACCGTGATCAAGGGGATCGCGGACCAGACCAACCTGCTTGCGCTCAATGCGGCCATCGAAGCCGCCCGCGCGGGCGAACAGGGCCGCGGATTCGCCGTGGTCGCCGATGAAGTGCGCAAGCTGGCAGAGCGGACCATCAAGGCGACTCAGGAGATCTCCGACAAGATCTCGGTGTTGCAGGCGGATTCGCGGCAAACCGCGCAGTTCATGGACAACACCTCCGACGAGGTGATCCAAGCGACCAGTGGCATCAAACAGGTAGAAGGCGTATTGAACTCCATCGTGGCATCGGTGGAGCAGGTCCGTGACCAGATCGCGCAGATCGCAGTGTCGGTGGAGGAACAGTCGCAAACCACCGAAGAAGTCGCCTCCAATATCGAGAAGACGGCGACCATCGCCAAGCGCATCGAACAAATGTCGGGGGGAATCACCGCTGACGTCGAGTCCATTGTTGGAGTCACCCTGCAGGCTCGTGATGCCGCCGACAAGTATGTGCTCGATAACACGCTCGACAAGATTTTGGATCGGGCCAAGTCCGACCATATCGTTTTTATGAGCAGGGTGAAAGGGCATGTGAGAAAAGCCCTGGTTCTTGAGCCGGCAAAGATGCCGGATCATTATTCTTGCCGTTTCGGCAAGTGGTATCACAGCTTGGGTATGGAGCAATACTCAGGCAGTGAATGGTTCCGGGCTATCGATCCACCCCACGCCCGTCTCCATGCCCTGGCGAAGGATGTCGTTTCGCTGGCAAGCAAGGGTGAGGAGCGACGGGCGTCTGAATTGTACGAGGAGGCCGATCGTCTGTCTCAGGCGATCATCGAAAACCTTGATCGGTTGAAGGCTCAATACCACGCTTGAATCAGGAGAAGAGGCGAGCGATGACGGTTTGGTGGCGCTACATGATATTCCAGGTGGTACCAAGATGCCGTCGGCGACCAGGAGCGGACGTTACTTTAATCCGGGTGATTTGTCATGACTGAAGCAGATACTTGGGAGCGCAGCCTGGAGGAGCTCAACGATGCGGACCCCGCCGTGCGGCGCTGGGCGGCAGAGGCGTTGGGTGAAGGTGACGTGCGCGCCCTCTACCCGCTGATCAAGGCGTTGAAGGATGCCAATACCGGCGTTCAGGACGCCGCTCGGCGCTCGCTGATCGCCATCGGCGGCGAGGTGACTGCCTACATGACCTTGCCCTTGCTGCGGGAGGATGCCTATTTGCGTAATACCTCCCGCATCATCCTCAAGCAGATCGGCGTACCTGCGGTACCGTTGCTACGGCCATTGCTGAAGGACAAGGATGACGATATCCGGATTTTTGCACTGGATTTGATTTCGGAAATACGCCTCTGTGGTTATCCGCAGGATATTGCTGATCTGGCGGCCAGGGATCCCAATGCCAATGCGCGGGCCGCTGCGGTCCGGGCCTTGAGCCGGCTGGGGCAAGCCGAATACTGGCCAAGCTTGCGGGCAGCCTTGGCAGACGAGGAATGGGTATGCATCGCCGCTCTTGAAGCCCTGGCGGAAGTCGGCGATCAGGCGTCAATCCCTGCCATTGCAGAGTTGCTGAACAACCCTTCCGACATCGCGCGTTATTCGGCCATCGAGGCGCTTGGCAAGTTGGGGTCGGCCACCGCCAGCGAGGCCTTGTTGGGTCATGTCGCCCAGGCGAACCCACTGGAACGGGCGGCGATCGTCAAGAGCCTGGTGCAGATTGGAGTTACCCCGGAAATGGGGGAGGCGTACGACGTATTGATGGAAACCCTCAAGGACGGCGAATGGGACGAGAAGCTGGTGGCGATGCGTGGCCTGTGCAGCCTGCGGGATGCGCGAGCGGTTCCAGCCATACTGGATGTTGCCGGTTCGTTGGATCCGTCCGAACCGGACAGTGAAGACCTCATAAGCGCCGCCATGGAGGGACTCACCCAGTTCGGTTGCTGCCCAGCCCTGGTTGAGGCTGCCGCATCGCCGGAAGTCAAGCACTTCGGCAAGGTGGTCGCGATCGACGTGCTGGCCGCTCTCGGCTGTCGGGAGGCGATGCCGGTGCTGATCAACTTGATGGACGGCGACCTGCGCGAGGTGAGGCGTGCCAGCGCACGAGCCCTTGGTGAAATTGATGGGGAGGCGGCCACGCAGCAGTTGCGGGATGCGATCGACGATCGTGACGGTCATGTGCGGCGCGCCGCGGTGATGGCGCTAGGACGGTTACAGGATGCTGCGGCGTTCGACCCACTGTTTCAGCATCTGGGGCGAGAGCGGTACCGGGACGTCTATGAAGAATCCATCAAGGCCCTGTTGGCGATCGACGAGTGCGAGCTCTGTCGGCACATGGAAGAAATGGGGCCGGTGGCCCGCGAAGTGATCGGCCGATTCGGGCGTGACGAGACGACTTTGCTGGATCTGTCGGAGGATGACGATCGCGGGGTACGACTGGCGGCATTGGCCGGCCTCGGAAAGATACCGACCGGGCCGGCGGTGGCTCGATTGATCGCGACATTGGCGGACGAAGATCCCGAAATCCGTCGTGCCGCCGTGATTGCGCTCGGTTCCCTGGGAGATGGGTTGGACGCAGTCAGGCCGCTCCTGGAAGATCCGGATATCTGGGTGCGCATGTCGGCAGCTACGGTTCTGGGGTTGGGAGGCGCACAGGAGCAAGAGGGCGATGAGTGGGATGACAATGATCCATGGCGCTGAACGGTCGGCCGCAAGGGCGCCGCTCCGTGGCAATTAGGGGATTCGCATGATCCTGCAAGACGGCACGTTCCGGCAGTTGCGCGACTTTATTTACGAAAAGTGCGGGATCTATGTCCCGGACACCAAGAAGTATTTGTTGGAAAAAAAGATTGGTGCCCGGGTCCAGGCCCGCAACTTGGGTAGTTTCGAGGATTATCTGGTTTTGGCCCGGTCTCCGCAGAGCGGTGACGAACTAAGCAAGCTGTTCGATGCCGTCACCACCAACGAAACCTATTTTTTTAGGGAGACCCAACAGTTCGACGTGCTGCTCGACAACATCGTACCCACGGTCGTCGAAAAGCGGCCGAGCAAGGACATCAAGATCTGGTCGGCGGCTTGTTCCAGTGGTGAAGAGCCCTATACCCTTTCACTGCTGTTGGCCGACAAAAAGCCCGGATTGCGTCCGGAAATTTTGGCGTCCGACATCAGCGAGGAAGTGCTGGCGTCGGCCCGCAAGGCGGTGTTCGGTTCCTACTCCATTCGCAACGTTCCCCCAGCCTACCTCCAGAAATACTTCAAGGACGTAGGATGGGCGATGGAATTGAGTTCAACGATCCGGGCGCCGGTCAAGTTCCTGAATATCAACCTGATCGATGACAAGAAAATCAGGACCATCCGCGATGTAGACGTTATCTTTTGCCGTAATGTGTTGATCTATTTTGACGATAAAGCCAAACAAAAGGTGGTGTCGAATTTGTATGACAGTCTGCGGCCAGGGGGATATCTGTTCATCGGCTCATCGGAGAGCCTGCACAACGTGACCCGGGCGTTCAGACCGCTGACCTATAATAAAGTCGTCGTTTATCAGAAGGTGTAGTCATGAAGATTCTTGTCGTAGACGACGACCCCACCACGCGTAAGGTACTAAGCTTGTATCTTAAGGCGAAAGGGCACGAAGTCGTGACCGCTGAAAACGGCCTGGACGCTCTGGAAAAGCTAGGAACTCAGAATGTCAATCTGATTATGAGCGACGTTAATATGCCTTACATGGATGGTATCGAATTTGTAAGGAATGTGCGAGCGAATACCGAATGGTCCGATATTCCAATACTCATGGTTAGTACCGAGGCTGATCAGGATGAGCAGCAGTTGGCATTCACCGCTGGAGCCAACGGCTATTTAATAAAGCCGGTAACTGCGGAAATGGTCAACGACAAGATTAAGGAATTGGTGAGAAACATCTTTGCACAGGGGAGGACCCGCAATGCCTGATCCGAAAATACGTATACTGGTCGTGGATGACTTTTCCACGATGCGGCGAATCAACAAGAACATCCTGAAGCAGTTGGGATTCGAGAACGTGGAAGAGGCCGAGGATGGTAACGATGCGTTCGCGAAACTGCAGAAAGGCGGTTATGGTTTCGTCGTGAGTGATTGGAACATGCCGAATCTGGATGGACTGGGTCTACTGAAGAAGATCCGAGCCGATCCGGCTCTCAAAGATCTGCCGGTGATGCTGGTGACCGCCGAAGCAGAGAAGGACATGGTGGTCGAGGCGATTCAGGCCGGCGTGAACAATTATGTGGTCAAACCGTTCACCGCAGAAACTTTCAAGGCCAAGATGG
Source organism: Methylococcaceae bacterium (assembly GCA_012026715.1). Lineage (GTDB taxonomy): Bacteria > Pseudomonadota > Gammaproteobacteria > Methylococcales > Methylococcaceae > VEPB01. The sequence continues at coordinate 4,801 of VEPB01000055.1, forward strand.
ATAAGGTCTTCGAGAAGCTGGGAGGCTGACCGGTTTTCTCGATCGACGATGACTGTCCAACGTATCAGCAAGCGAGCGACTTATGTCTGACGAAATGGAAGAAATCATTGCGGAGTTTCTGACGGAAGCGGAGGAAACGCTCGACAAGATCGATCCGCTGTTCGTCGAGTTGGAAGCTCGCGGCGAAGATAAGGACATCCTCAACGACATATTCAGAAGCGTACATACCGTCAAGGGTGCGGCAGGCTTCCTGGGGTTCCAGTCCGTGGTGGACGTGGCGCACAACGCCGAGACCATCATGAAAAAACTCCGGGACGGGGAGCTTGCCCTGTCCAAGCCGCTGATGGACGCCGTGTTGAACAGCGTCGACATGCTGCGGGCGTTGTTGAAACACGTCAAGCTCAAGGATGGCGTCGAGGAGAATATCCAGCCGGTTCTGGAGGAACTTCAACGGGCGCTGGCCGGCGCTCAGTCGGGTGGGCCACCGGTAGCGGCGGCGCCACCCAAGGAGGCCCCGGCCGCGCCGCCACCGCCGCCCCCCGCTCCCGCCGCGCAAC
>VEPB01000387.1 GCA_012026715.1 Methylococcaceae bacterium
CGGCCTGCCGCAGGCGGTGCCGCTGTCCTCGTCTTCGGCTACGGTGCTGACTTTGGGGCTGGCGTCCGCCAGCACTAACTTGATGGAGCTGCGCAGCCTGGCCGACTGGACCGTCGTGCCACGGCAGCTGGCGGTGCCCGGCGTCGCCGACGTCAATGTGTTCGGAGGCGAGATCAAGCAGCTTCAGGTCCAGCTGGAACCGGACAAGCTGCGTCGCTACGGGATCTCGGTGGACGAGGCGGTGCGCGCGGCGGAGCAGGCCACCGGCATGCGGGCCAGCGGTTTTCTGGAAAATTCCAATCAGCGGCTGAGCCTGCAACTGGCTGGATTGCCCGACGAGGTTGCCGAACTGGAGCGGGTGGTGGTCAGTCGCCGCGACGGCGTCAACGTGAATTTGGGCGACCTGGGCCGGGTCGCGGTGGCGGCCCGGCCACCCATCGGCGCCGCCGCGGTCGGCGGCCAGCCGGCGATCGTCCTGATGGTGATCGGTCAGTATGGCGCCAACACCCTCGAGGTGTCCCGCGCGGTCGAACGGGAGCTCGCCGAATTGGGGGAACTGCTGGACAAGCAGAACATCCGGCTCTACCCGGCATTGTTCCGCCCCGCGGACTACATCGAACGTTCCCTGGCCAACCTCGGCGGCCACCTGCTGGTGGGCGCCCTCCTGGTGCTGCTGGTGCTGTGGGGATTCCTCCACGATCTCCGGGCCGCAATCATCCCGACCGTGGCCATTCCCCTGTCGCTGCTGGCCGCCGCCGTGATCCTGCTGAGCTATGGGGTCAACCTGAACATCATGGTGCTGGGAGGGCTCGCCATCGCCCTGGGCGAGGTGGTGGACGACGCCATCATCGACACCGAGAACATCTTCCGGCGGCTTCGGGAAAACCGCCTCGGCGGCAATCCGAAACGGTGGTCCCGGGTGGTGTTGATGGCTTCCCTGGAAGTGCGCGGTTCCGTGGTTTACGCCAGCCTCATCGTGATACTGGGGTTCTTGCCGTTGCTGACCCTGGAAGGGGTCGGCGGGCGCTTGTTCGCGCCGTTGGGCTACGCCTACATCCTTGCCATCCTGGCGTCGCTGGCCACGGCGCTGCTGGTCACCCCGGCGCTGTGCCTGCTGCTGCTGGCGGGGCCGCGCGCGGCCGGGCACGAGCCTCCCCTGGTGCGGCGACTGCTGCCGGTCTATGCGGCCGGCCTGCGCCAGGTCGCGGCCAGGCCTGGGCTCATGGTGGCCCTCGCCATCGGCGGCTGCGGGGTCGGTTTGCTGGTGGCGCCGGATCTCGGCGGCGACCTGCTGCCGGAGTTGCGCGAGGGGCATTACATCGTCCATACCAGCGCGCTGCCCGGCACCTCGCTCGACGAGTCGTTGCGTTTGGGGGGCGAGTTGACCCGGCGGTTTCTCCAGATTCCGGGCGTGGTTTCGGCGTCGCAATGGGCGGGGCGGGCGGAGCGGGGCGCCGATACCTACGGCAGCCACTACAGCGAATACGAGGTGCACCTCGAGCCGCTGGACGGCCGTGGACAGCAGCGAGTGCTGGAACAGCTGCGGGCGGTGCTGGACGACATGCCGGGGCTGAATTACGAGGCCAACACCTTTCTGACCGAGCGCATCGAGGAAACCATCTCCGGTTTCACGGCGCCGGTGGTGGTCAATCTGTACGGCGCCGATCTGGATCTGCTGGACGCCAAGGCGGAGGAGTTTGCCCGGCTGTTCCGCAGCGTCGACGGGGCCGTCGACGTTCAGGTCCGCTCCCCCGCCGGCAGTCCCCTGGTGCAGGTGAGCTTGCGGCCGGAGCGGCTGGCCGGCTTCGGCATCCGCCCGCTGGAAGCCGC
>VEPB01000001.1 GCA_012026715.1 Methylococcaceae bacterium
CGGTTCATCCCCACGGGCGTGGGGAACGGACTAATTCTATCCCTTTGGCGCGATTGAGAAAATCTGCGCCATCGATTTCCACCGGCAAATCGACAGGATTCGGCCCGAAGCAATTGCCGATTTGCCAATAAGTTACGAATTGTTAAAGAACCAGCGGCGGGTTCCACCGCGCCGGGGTGTTTTCGGCGGCTACGACCGAGGTCGCGGGCTGAAGCCCCCTCCCACCAGCTTGCCGGCCTCGGAGCGCGGCCCTGCCAGACCCGCTATCGCCGGCGATTTCGCTGGCCGGCGGTGCCTTGGGGCAGTTCCCCGGGCGCCGCCTCGTCGGCTTCCAGCGGATAAAACGACACCAGCTTGAGGCCGTCCAGTTCCACCGGCATGCGGCGGTTGTTGCCCAGGGTGGCGAAATCGAAGCCGGATTCGGTGTTGGTGGACCAGGCCATGACGGCGTTGCCCTCCTCCAGCCCTTCTGCCACCTGCGCCCAGATCATTTCCCTCACCTTGCGCGACAGGTCGCCGACGTAGACCCCGGCACGCACCTCGATGAGCCACACCGCCAGCCTTCCTCGCAGCCGGGGCGGGACATTTTCAACCACGATGACCAGCATCGCCCAGGCTCTCGGGGTTGGGGATGGCGGGGCCTACCGCATCTTCCGGAGCTTCCGGCGGTTCGATGCCGCCGGCCGACAGCACGTCCTCGATGTCGGGGATGATCTTTTGCAGCAGATGGGTCTGTCGGAACATGTCGCGGCAGGCCAGGCGCACCTCCCGCTCGGCATTGGGCGGGTCCTTCGCGGCGATCTTGAAAGCCACGGGTACGACCGTATCGAACTTGTAGAGGTCGGCGATATCGTAGACGAAGGACAGGGGCTTGCCGGTGTGGATGAAGCCGACGGCCGGAGCGTAGCCGGCCGCCAGCACGGCGGCTTCGGTGATGCCGTACAGGCAGGAGGTGGCGGAGCTGAGGCAGCGATTGGCGACGTCGGCGGAATCCCATTCCTCCACGTCGTAGTTGCGCTGCTTCCACTTCACGCCGTAGCGCTTGGCCAACAGCTCGTACATCTTGCGCACCCGCGCGCCCTCGATGCCGCGCAGCTGCTCGACGCTGCGCCGTTCCGGCGGTTTCTCGCCGAAGCGGACTTCATACATCTTGCGCACCACCTTCAGCCGCAGATCCGGGTCCAGCGCCAGCTTGGCCTGATACAGCAAGCGGTCGGCGCGCGCGCCACCCGGCTGGCCGGAGGAATAGACTCGCACCCCGGCCTCCCCCACCCACACCAGCAGGGTGCCGACCCGCGCCGCCAGGGCTGCCGCCCGGTGGGAGACGCGGGTGCCGGGTTCCAGCATCAGGCAGGCGATGGAACCCACCGGGATGTGGGTGCGGACGCCGTTTTTGTCGATCACCACGAAGGCGCCGTCCAGCACGTCGATCTCGCCGTACTCGATGAACAGCAGGGAAACCCGTTCCTTCATGGCGATGGGCTTGAGGGGTGGGAGCATGGCTAGCGTCCTGCAAAAAAGAATGGAAATGGTCGGGTGGGCAGGCTCGATCTGCCCGCCACAGCGGCGGGCAAAGCAGCAGCCTTTTGCCCGTCCTTGAACGGAAATTCCCTATGCTGTTGAAATAGGGAACCCTCTCCATCAGGGAGAGGGCAGGCTGAGGGTTGAAGCGCCAAACGGTTCAACGAGTTCGCCGCAAGCACAAAGCGCTCCGGCCCTGCCCCCCGCCCCTCTCCCAGAGGGAGAGGGGCTTCATTCAACGCCGCTGACGAAATCGCCGGGATTGGCTGCGGCTCATCCCGGCCGCCGCACCTACCGGGTTTCGTTCCTCAACCCAGCCTACGGCTCGACGTCCTCGTAGATATCCTCAAACGCCAGATCCAGATTCACGCTGTCCAGCCGTACCGGTTCGCCCGGCGACAGAATCCACTGCTCCCAGCCGCCACCGGAGAGCTTGCGGTAGATTTCCACCTGGCGCGATGCGCTTGCCACCAGCATGTATTCCTGCAGGCTCTCCAGCGTCCCGTAAGCGCGCATCTTCTCGCGTCGGTCGACGGTCTCGGTGGAATCCGACAGCACCTCGATGATCAGTGTGGGCGCGGTGAGGTAATCCCTCGGCGCATCGGCGGCGGTGTCCCGTTCCGAACAGGTCGCCACCACGTCGGGATAGTAATAGGCACCGGCCCGCTCCACCTTCACCTTCATATCGGCGATATAGCTGCGGCAGGGGGTGCCGCGCAGGTGGTTGCGTAGGCGAGTGGCGATATTCAACGCGATGGTGTTGTGGGCCTTGCCGGCCCCGGCCATGGCGTAGACCTGTCCGGCCACATACTCATGGCGGATTTCGCTCAGCGGCTCGCCGGCCAGATAGTCGGCTTCGGCGACGGGAAGTACGGTGGCGTGGTGCATGACAGCCTCCGGCTCAGTGCCAGTCTTTCAGATGCAGGAGGTTGGGCTCACCCGCCACCGCCTGCAGGTATTTTTCGTCGGCGGTGACGAAAACGCCATCGTTGACGATGGCCAGGGCGTGGTAACTGGCGTCGTAGAAGGTGACGGCAAACGTACCGGTCAATCGCAGTATCTGCTCTTCCTCCCGACGGCCCATGGCTATTTCCATCAGCCGGAAAGCCCGCAAGTCGGCCAATCGCCCCCGAGCATCCTGCGGATACTTGCGCGCCAAGGTGTTGCCAACTTCGAAGTACCACAGGGCAGGCACCCTCACCTCGACGCGTCCAGCCGCGACAGCTTTGCGAAGTTCCAAAGCCTGCTCTCTATGGAGTTCGCGGTCGCCCGGCAACACCCATTTCAACAGTACGGAAGCGTCGGGAACCACCCGTTGCATCAGTGGCTTTCCCGATCTTCACGAATCCATTCCTCGGACGTACCCGGAACCGGTACCATCGTTGCGCGCACGGCATCCATTCGCTCTATGGCCGCTTCACGCTGCCGCCGCAAAAGTTCATGGGCAGCGGCTTCGTTGAGGAAGCGGCTGCGCTCCCCCGGCGGGATTTCCTGCAAGGCGGTCCAAACATCATCATCCAGCATGACATTGACTCGGTGACTCATCATGACCTCCGCCAAAATCTGGCTACACATCCAGTATACACACCAGCAGCACCGCTCCAAACGGAGACCGGATCGCTTGCACTAGCCATGGCCTCGCGCACCCGCCAGCCTTCGAAAGACCGCCCATAAACCTGCCCGGCCGCGGGCACCAAGACATTCCAGCAACGGGCATGAATCAGGCCCCTCTCCCTGTGGGGAGAGCGAAGCGAGGGGGGCGGAGCCGGTTGGGGTGAGGGCCTGGGCGCTTTTTACTGGCTGCAAACTCATTGAAACACTGGACGCTCCGGCCCGCACCCCACCCTACCCAGGAACCTGCGGCCCATGGCCGCACCTTTTTTCCTTCTCCCTCTGGGAG
>VEPB01000132.1 GCA_012026715.1 Methylococcaceae bacterium
CGGCTAGGGTTCCGATCACGGACTCCAGGAGTGCCGCCATCTGCCGGCGCGGTGGCAAGGACGCCAACTCGGCGGGCAGCGCGGGGTCAGTCAGAGACAGAGCGGAACCGGCCGGGTAAACCGGCTTCCCGGTCTTGCGGCCGCGCGGGAAGCCCGCCAGCCAGCCCGCGTGATACAGCTCCATGCCCACCAGCCCCAGCGACATCAAGACCAGCAGCAGGAGGGAGCCATACAGCAGCAGACGGGCAACCGCTGGCGAGGGGATGACGGCTTCCAGCAGGGAGCTCAGCCAGCGGTACTGGTCTTCGTAGTCGCCACTTTTCAAGCGGTCGAGCCAGGCGTTGAACGCCTTCCACCAGTGGTGGCGGTTTTCGCCTGGGTCGGGCTGAGAAATCTCCCCGATCAATCGCACCAGCTCTTGCCGGTCCACGGCGATGGAATGCCCGGAGAGCTGGCGGGCGCGGCGGAGGAATTGAAGTTGCGCCGGGGTGAGAGACTCCGTCAATTCCGGTTCGGTGAGCGGCCAGGCATTGGATTGCAGCTGTTGCCAAAGACCTGGGCAGTCCTGCGCATGGATGGCCTGTTGCAGCGCGCGGTGGCCAACCGCTCCGACGCAGTCCTGTACTCCGTCAGCTTGTGTCGCAACGGCCCAAGCGAGCAGCAGAGCCTGTGCCCATGAGCGATTCAACATTCCGGGACGGCCCGTTCCCGCACTTAGCCTGCCAACCGCCTGGCCAAGTCACCGCCGGATTTGCGCAGTTTCAGATCGTGGAGCAACACGTAAGACAGGGCCGAAAAATACGGCATCAACAGTCCCGAGAAGGTGTTGGTGATCACGTCGGCGATTCCGATGCCGGTGGGTGTTTCCCCTTCGTCCATCAGGGCATAGCCGATCAGGCCCGCGATCCCATAAAACACGAACATCAGGATGCTCGGGACCAGATAGACGGTAAGCGTTCGCCACCATTGCCCCCAGATCAGTCCGTGGCTGGTCCTGAGGGCCGAATAGCCTCCCAGGCCATCGACCATGACGAGGGCCGGATACAGGCTCATCGACAACCCCACGATGATGCCTGGGACGATCAGCAAGACGGTGCCGACGGCTCCCGCGAGAAAATACAAAAAGGTGCCGGCCAGCATCGCCGGAAATCGTCTCAGGGCCACCCACAAAGCGTCGACCAGACTGTCCGGCCGTTGCTGCACCAGGCAGTCGACGCGATGGATGATGGCGCCATACAACAGCATGTAGAGCGCGGTGTAGATGAAAATGAGCCCGGCAAAAAGGGCCAGGCGGTTCCAGACCTCTTCCGGAGGGATAGGAGGGGGTGCGCCATCGGCGGGCATCGGGAATATCAACTCGGCGGTCAGCGCCAAACCGAGAAAAAGCGCGGTCAGCAGCAAGCCAATAACGATGACCCTGCCGAACACCTCGGCGAACAGCCGAAAACTCGCATCCAATAGCTTCGCAATACTGCTGGGCTGTTGCGGTAAGACGTACATTGCGGCGAACTCCCTGACGGTGTGATTGATCTGTGCCACGCGCCGGCCGACGGCTCTGCGGCCATCCGGACGTCGGACCAGTATACATGCTGATCCATGGTCTCAGGACAGGGCGCGGTCGGGCTTCCCCCTGGAGTTCGGGGTCTTGGTTGGTCGTTTGGAGCGGAACGAGCAGTTGCGGGCAGTTAACCGGCGCGGTACACCGGGGGCATTGGAGCTTAGCGGCGGCGTTTGAATACTTTAAGTATGCGCCCTCCATTCCGCACGATCATCGCGATGAACACCCCAAAGGCCGCCAACAAGACCATCAGCTTGGCCAGTCGGAGTGCCTCGGAATCCACGCCGACATACAGCGGAATTCGCAGTTCGTCGCCTTCGGAGACCGCCGACTCGCCGCCGCGCAACAGGTCTACCGCGTAATATCCCGGATGATCCAGTTCGACGGTCGATTCGATGATGCCTTTGGAATAGGTCTTGGCCGTGGTTTCGAGCAAAAGGGTTTGTTTCCGGTCGGTTGCGGATATCCAGCCGGCATAGCCCGGCGGCTCGAGTTCGACGACTCGAAGGGAGATCGGCTGGGTCCGCAGTTCGACGCCAACCAGGTCGAAGGTGATAAACAGCTTGCCGGGTATCGGGATCTCCTCGCAGTAGGAACGGAAGGTTTCCTTGCTCAGCCGGGTTTCCGGCGTTTCGGAGATCGCTTGTACGTGAATATTGAAATAGACTCCGAAGAACTCGGTGGCTGCTTCACAGCCCACCCTGCCATTGCCGATTTGCTGCGACGGGTTGTCGTTGTAGCCGGGACTGGTGCAGGCCGTGGCCGTGGTCAAACAGCCAGCCAGGAGGTATCGGGAGGTGGGATGCGGGAAAAATTTCATGACTGGCCTCACGCGTTGACGCGGCAGAAGTCGCCGCGGCGTTACAGTAAGTTTGCTCTCCCTGAGTACCCGGAATTATCAGGGGACGACGATGCAATTTCAGCACCCGGCCGGAGTATGGATATTTTTCGGTCATTGGCACGGATCCCGAACGCGGATTCGTTGGGACGGGCGAGGTGCCCCGGCTTTTCGCTTGGAGTGCCCCTATCGACCTGTGGACTTTGCTGGGTGCGGACGCGTTAGTCCGCAGGGCAGTTCACGCCGTTGCCGGGTGGGGCGGCCGCCAGTGATGCCCTGCAAACCGCCAGCACGGGTCGGCAACTCGGCCGGCAAGGCAGTTGGCGTCCTGTGCTAGAATCGCGCCGAAAAAGCATTTGAAGGCCGCCTGGGCGGCTCGCGTTGTGAGCCGGCAGGAACGGCGGGGTCGTAGCAGTCTGCGTCCCTGACAGTTGCCCAGCGTCTGGAGAGGAAGTGTGATGACGTTTAAATTCGACAAACAGGTGGTGATCGCCAACCCGATCCATACCAGTGTCTTTATTGTGCTGTTTCTGTTGCTGACCTTTTTGCCCCTGATTCGTCCTCCCGTGATTTTGTGCCTGTTGTTGTTGGGCGGCTTGGTTTATCTGTCGATGTTTTTCGGCGTCAAGTTTCATCGCGCCGACAATCCCTGAGTCGCTTGGTTCGCTCCGACCCGGTCGCTTCCCCCGATCCGAGGCGGGACAGAGGTCCAGGCCTGGCGCGGCGCCTCGCCGCGGCGTTCTACGTCCTCTTGTTGCTGCTGGCTGTGCTGGCGGTGGGCACTGCCTGCTGGCTTCCGTTCACCGGGGGCCAGGCGGTTCGCCCGCACGATCCGTTTTATGCGGCCTTCCTTTTGGCCCTCAGCTTTGGATTTTATGGCTGGTTCTGGGTTCATGGCGGCCAAACCCTGGGCATGCGGGCCTGGCGGTTGCGGCTTCGTACCGGGACCGGGGAAGCTTTAAGCTGGCGTCATGCCGGATTGAGGTTTGCGACCGCCTGGCTGTCCCTGGCGGTATTCGGCGTCGGATTTCTCTGGTCAGCCTTTTCGCCGCTCGGGGAAAGCTGGCATGACCGGCTATCGGGAACGCGGGTGGACTGGGTCTGAGGGCAGGTGTTGCCGCTCAGCGATTGGCGCGCGCCAGGGCGGCCACCGCCGCGGTGAGTACCACGACGGTGGGGAAGGTCGTCGCAAACACCGGATTCATCCGATAGATCAGGCCGAAGTGGCCGAACATCTGGTTGATCAGATAGAACCCGAGGCCGATGGTCACCCCCAGCACGACCCGCTGGCCGAATCCGGCCTCGCGGCCGACGCCCAGCACCAGCGGCAGGGCCACCGTCAGCATGGTCAGGATCATGAAGGGATTGACGATGCGCTCCCACAGCGCGATGCGCGCGCTTTGCGCGTCCTGGCCGTTGTCATCCAGGTAATGGATATAGCGGTTCAGTTCCCCGGCAGATAGGTTTTCCGGCCGAAACACGAAGACATTCAGCAGATCCGGGGCCAGAATCGACGACCATTCCTCCGACTCGCGCTTGTCGGATCGGATGCCATCGTCGGCGAGCCGAGTGTCGCGGATGCCTTCGAGGCGCCAGCCTCCGCCCTGGTAGAGGGCTCGATAGGCGTGGCTGGCGACTTTCAGGTTACGTCGCTCATCAAGCTCGTAGATGCTGATGTCGCCAAGTTCCTCGTGGTTGGCCACCCGGCGAATGTTGATGTAGATGTTGCCGTCGCGGACCCAGAAGCCGTAGCGGGTTTGCGAGGCGATCTGTTCCTTGAGCGCGGAGGTCTTCAGCAAATGACTGGCCCGTTCCGAGGCCGGCGCGATGTATTCGCCAATGACCCCGGAGATCGCGCCCAGCACCGAGCCCGCCAGCAGTACGGCAGTGATGATGCGGCTGCGGGATATCCCGGCGGCCTGCATGGCGACCAGTTCCCGGCTGTTGGCCATATTGCCGAGGATGATGATTCCGCCCAGGAGTGCGGCGGACGGCATCAGATCGTAGCAGCCCTGCGGTACCCCTAGCAGCAGGTAACGGGCAATTTCCTTGAGGCCGTAATCGCCTTGGCCCAAGTCGCCAAGTTCGTCGGCAAAGGTGAAAAAGGTCAGTAGGCTGAGCAGAACCAGGACCGCCACCAGCGATCCCTTGATCACTTCAAGCATGATATAGCGGGTAATGACGCTCATGGGCGGCTTCCTCGGCGGAACCACCTGAGCAACTGGGTGCCACCGTTGGACAGGGCCAGGAGTACCGTGGCCAACAGCAACATGAGCAGGTAACTTCCGGCATAGCCCAACCAGTTCGGGATGCGCTCGGAAATCACCATGGCTTGGCTGAGTTTCTGGAGGTTCTCGTAGATCACGAAGAGGAGGAAGGCGGTGATCACGTTGCCATAGACCCCGGAGCGCGGGGTCACGCGTGCCAGCGGGAGCGAAAGAATACCCAGCACCAGGACCCCCAAGGGGATCGCGAGCCGCCGCATGAGCTCGGCTTTTTCCCGTGGCTGCTCGGATGACCACAGCGCCTCGGTGGGAAGACTCTCGCGTTTGATGCGACCGTTTTCCGATGCCGTATCTTCGATGCGCACACCGTATTCATCGAATTCCATGACGATGAAGTCGGAACGCCCCGGCACTCCCTGATAGCGCTTGCCGTGTTCCAGCACCACAAAGTTCTCGCCGTTCTCGGCCTGCTTCAGGTAGCCACGATCAGATACCACCACCGCGACTTCGCGGCCGTTCCGGCTTTGCACGAACACCTGGTTGAGCAGATTGTCCTTTTCCGACAATGCATCGGCGTAAAGCACCAGGTCGCCGCGACTGAATTCGTTGAACTTGCCGGGCTTGATGCCGCGCAGGTCCGAGGTTTGTTCGTCTTTCTTCAGGAGCGCCTGGGCCTTGGCCTCGGCCCAGGGCATGGTTTTGAGGGCCAGCATCAGCGCCAGCAGGGTCAGGGGGACGACGAAATAGGAGCCGGCTCGGTACAAGCGGGCAGGGCCCACGCCGACGGCCGCCAGCACAGCCATTTCATGATCCCGGTGCATGCGCCCGAACACCATCAGGGCCGCAAGGAACAGCGCGGGAGGTAGCAGCAGAATGGCGACCGACAAGGTCTTCAGGCCCAGCAGAACGAACAGGGTTTCCGCCGCGACTTCGCCCTCAATGGCTTTTGCCAGGATTCCTAAGAACTTGCGGCTGACGATGATGGCCACCAGCACGCCCAGTACCGCCGCCAGGCTGGTCAGCAGACTGCTTACCACCATTCGGTCCAAAACCGGCAGATGGAATCGCAAGTGGCCCCCACCTGGTTTTACCGCGCCCGATTTCATAATAAGCTTGCCGAACTATCCGCGTGATCAATGACGACCTTAACCTTTCGATACTACCATGGACTATTCACTGAAGTACGCCACTCCCGAAGAATTGCATGCCGATTGTCTGGTGCTCGGGTATTACGAGAAGCGCAAGCTGACCGAGACCGCGGCCAAGGTTGACGCGGTCTTGGAGGGTTTGCTGGTCAAACTGCTGAAGCGCGACGATCTCGAAGGCAAGACCGGGGAATCTTTGCTGATCAATCATGTGGGCCTCGGAAAGCTCGACCGCATTCTGCTGGTCGGACTGGGAAAACGTTCGGATTTGAGCGCCGCCGCGTTCCGCAAGGCGCTCGTCGCCGCGATCAAGCCGCTGAAGGAATGCGGGACCAAGAGCGCCGTGAGCCTGCTGCACGAGGCTGAGGTGCAGGATCGCGATCTAGCCTGGAAGATCCGCCAAAGCGTCGAAGTCTTCGAAAACGCCTTGTATCGCTTCACCCAACTCAAGAAAGACGCCGACAGCAAGCCGCCCAAACTCGCCAAGCTGCATTTGTGGGTCGAGCAGGAACAGCGCGAAGCGGGGGAACAGGGGTTGCGCCAGGGGCAAGCCATCGCCCGGGCCATGCTGCTGCTGCGGGATCTGGCCAATTTGCCAGGCAACGTCTGCACGCCGAGTTATCTGGGTGAGCAGGCGGAAAAGCTGGCCAAACAGCACAAGAAGCTCAGCGCCAAGGTGCTGGGAGAGGCGGAGTTGGAAGACTTGGGGATGGGGGCGTTCCTGTCGGTGTCCAAGGGTAGCCGTCAGCCGGCCCGGCTGATCGTGTTGGAGTACCGGGGCGCTTCCGCCAAGACCAAGCCCTACGTGCTGGTGGGCAAGGGCCTGACCTTCGACGCCGGCGGCATTTCCTTGAAACCGGCCGCCAACATGGACGAGATGAAGTATGACATGTGTGGCGGTGCCAGCGTCATCGCCAGTCTCGGTGCGGTCGCCGAACTGGGCTTGCCGATCAATGTGGTGGGTCTGGTGCCGGCCTCGGAAAATCTGCCGGATGGCGCCGCCAACAAGCCGGGCGACGTGGTGACCAGCATGTCCGGCCTCACCATCGAAATCCTCAACACCGATGCCGAAGGCCGGTTGATCCTGTGCGATACCCTGACCTATGCCAAGCGCTATGAGCCCGTTGCAGTCCTCGACGTTGCGACCCTGACGGGCGCCTGCATAGTGGCGCTGGGGCGCCACCCCTCAGGCTTGATGAGCAACGACGACGAGCTCGCCGGCCAGGTCATCGCCGCCGGCGACAGTTCGGGCGACCGGGTGTGGCGGCTGCCGCTCTGGGAAGACTACCAGGAGCAGCTGAAGTCCAACTTTGCGGATTTGGCCAATATCGGCGGCCCGGATGGCGGCACCATCACCGCCGGCTGTTTTTTGTCGCGCTTTGCCGCCGACTTCAAGTGGGCCCACGTGGACATCGCCGGTACTGCCTGGAAGACCGGCGCCGACAAGGGGGCCACTGGTCGGCCGGTGCCGTTGTTGGTGCAATACCTGATCGACCGGGCCGGATGAGCCGGGCCGATTTCTATGTGTTGCCAGGCGCCGATGAACAGGCGCGCCGGCTGTTGGCCTGCAAGCTGACCGAAAAAGCCTGGCGGAATGGTTTTACGGTCTATATCAGGGTCGCTACGGAGCGGGAAGCGGCGCAGGTGGATGACTTGCTGTGGACCTTCCGTCAGGGCAGCTTCGTCCCGCATGGATTGACCATTCACCCAGCCGCGGCCGTGCCGGTGTGGATTGGCCCGGTGGAGGCGCCGCCGGCAGGCGCCGTTGACCTTTGCATCAACCTGGCTTCCGAAGCTTTGGAACCGGGTCGTTACGACCGGATCGCGGAAATCATCGATCAGGATGAATCCCGTCGCAGCTGGGGACGGGAGCGCTATCGGCAATACAAGGAACACGGCTTCCAGCTGGAGACCCACAAGCTTTGATCCCTGCCTCAGCGGCTCTTGGGTCGGCCGTCATCTGGGCTGGACACTTCGACGCTGGCCTCGGGCACGGGGGTAAGCCGGCACCATCGGGTCAAATGCCGCAGCGCGCGCAAGGCCGCCGTAGCACTTAATGGCGGAAGCCGATTCCCGGTTTACCGCGTTGTCGCCCGGCAAGGCGTGCCAAGTGCTCCTCCCGGATTCCGCCGACCGGCGGGAAAATCCCCGCGCTAACCCGATCAGACCACGGAAACCGAGGCATTTGCCATATCGGATTCTGTTAGATCACGCAGTTGTGTGGTGAGCCGATATCGTAAGTGCATGATTGAAAGCCTGGTCTGACTTGGCACGGCATTTTCATTCCTCAGCAAGTCCCCAGTCGCCGCATGCGCTACGAGTCGGGGTGCGTGTTTTTCAGCCGATTCCGGGGCTTTTCAGGCAACACCTAGTGACCGTTTGCTTCAACCGCCAGTATTTTCGAATTGCTTGTCGGCTATGCGCCGCAGTTCTGATCGGGGTTGCCCAGTTGCTCAGCGACAAGGCCGTTGCGAATCCGGCGAGGGATGTTCTGGCTGGTTTCGGCCTCCACGATGTGCAAAGTTTCGATCTCTACCAGCAAGGCAGCGCCTTGCATGCCTTGATCGCGGCTCGTGGAATCGATGGGCGGCAACAGCAGCGGCTGCTGTATCTGCGATCCCGCGATGGCGGGGCCAGTTGGAGCGAGCCGATTGCCTTGCCGGAGCCGGCATCCGGCGGTCCGATCGTGCGGCGCGGCAACGATGCCCAGTTGGCGGTGGCCGGCCGGACGGTGGTTGCCGCCTGGCAGGGTGCCGGGGAGCTGCCGGGCGCCGGTCCCTTGGTGATCGCCTATTCCCGCGACGGTGGCAGCCACTGGAAGCTGGTGGAATCGCCCGCCGCTGCCAGCGATCCGACCCAAAACCAGAGCTATCCCGATCTGCTGGCCGACGCGAGCGGCCGATTTCATCTGGTATGGCTGGATGACCGCGAGGAGAACGGCAACACCCAGGGATTGCGCTATGCCGTGTCCGGCGACGGCGGCCGTAGCTGGACCGAACAAACCACCATAGACGGCAGCGTCTGCACCTGCTGCTGGAACCGATTGTTCCTGCTGCCGAATGGCGATCTGTCGGTGCTGTATCGGGACGTCGAGCCGCACGACATGACCTTGGCGATCCGGCGTTCCGGCTCCAGCCGGTGGGCGCGGTTGAGCAGCGTGGGCATGTTCAACTGGCAGTTTGCAGGCTGCCCGCATTGCGGCGGAGGGCTTGCGACTCAGCCGAGGGGAGCGCGTGATCTGTTGCATGGAGTGGTGTGGACCGGCCAAGAGGCGACGCCCGGTTTGTTCTATCTGCGTTCCGACGATCGCGGCAGGCACTGGAAGCCGCTGCTTCGCATCGGCGACGGGCATGACCGGCAGGGCGACGTGGCCGCCCGCGCCACGCGCAGGGTGGCCATCGTTTATGCAAAGGAATCGCCCGGCAATTCGGCAATTCAATTCATCCAGTCGAGCGACGCCGGATCGTTCTGGAGCGAACCTCTGACGCTGACGGCGCCCGGTGCCCTGGCTGACCATCCCCGCATTTTGGCGACCGCCGAAGGCTTCAGGGTGTTCTGGACGGAGCGGCGGGAAAACGCCGGCAAGGTCCTGGTCACAATGACGCTTTAGGCAAGGGGGGATGTTCCCGGCATGGCTTTGCACGGACCGTCATGTTGCTGCCCGCGGTTCGGCTGGCGCCGCCAGATTCCGGCGGGCTGGCGCTTTCGACAACTACAACGAGATAAACATGGCGAAGAGAAGAGAGGGGATATTGGGGTGCTGCTTCGGTTTGCTGGCGACCGTCGCGGCGCCGGCGCAGGCCGGCTATGGGGCGTTTGCCACGACTTCCATTTCCATGGATGTTCCGATCGAAGACGCGATCCCGGCACGCCTTGCGAACCCGTTTGCGACGGCCGAAACGGCGCAAATTTTCCGACAGCCGGTCTTGCTGGCACACGCAATCCTGGTGAAGGCCCTGCCTGAGCGTGATGCGGTGGTCAGCGATGTGCCGGAAGAAGTCTTGCTGACCTTCAATGAAGGGGTTGGCCAGGAATACCTGGCGTTGGCGGTGGTCGACGAATCCGGCAAACGGGTCGACAAGCATGACGCCCATCAGGATTTCACCGATCACTCGCATTTGCGGGCGTCGGTGGAAAAACTTGTGCCCGGACGTTACATGGTCCGCTACCGGGTGCTTTCGGCAGACGGCCATGTGGTGAGCGGCAAGTACTATTTCCAAATCCAAGCCAAGTGAGGGAGTCAATCATGATTAGATCATCCTACCGATGCGCCATTGTTCAAGCGGTCCACGTTTTAGGGTTGCTTGGTTTGCTCTGCGGTAACGCAGGGGCGGCAACGAACCAGCGCGATCCCTTCAACGGCCGCCAGACCTATTCCGGGTCGGCCATGAACTGCCTGATTGCCAACGACTTTTATGCGGTCCATTTCACCGCATTGCAGGAGGGTCGCAAAGCCGGTGAAAAAACCGACTTCGAAAAATACTGCCAGGAAATACCGAGCACCGGGCGCATTTATCTGTCGGTTGATCTGTTGGATCGAGATGTCCGGTCGACGCCCATTGCCTTGCGCGTCGTCGAAGAATCGGTTTTCGAGGATGGCCGTCCCTCCGAGACCAAGAGCACCCTCGCCGAAACCAGCCCCAAGATTTATAAGAACGGCACGGCCGATACTCAGGTTGCCGTCAGCCAGCCCGGACATTACGCGCTGATCGTCACGGTCGGCGATGGACCGATCACCGAAGATGACCAGTTGCGGATTCCGTTCAGCGTCGCGTTGCCACCGGCTACCAACTACAGCAAGCTGGCGGGCAAGCTGACGGGGGGACTGGCGCTGGCTTTTTATCTGGTCATGGCTGCCATCGGCTACCGCGTCTACCGGATCTATCGCCCGAAAAAAGCGAACCCGGTACCGGTGGAAGCCGATGCGAGCGCGAATGCAAGGACTTGATTGGAGAGGGCGGAGCGTTGGAAGCAGAAGCGGAGGCCATCCCGGTCTCCGCCCCAGAGGCTCTGCACGAATGTTCTGATCCCGGCAAAACAAAAACCGCCTTCCGGGGAAAACCCGGGGCGGTTTAAACCATTAGGTAGGTTACCTATTGGATGAAACCGGCAGGATGCTACTTGGATCGAAGCTGAGCCAAGCGTGTCCGCATCCCTGCCGGTCTAAGGCAGATTACTTCTGTGAGGGAGCAGTAATTGAATTGTTGTACTTGCTCACATCGCGGTAAGCGGATTGCGCAGGCTCTTCGGCGATGGCCTTGCGGGCGGTTTCATATTTGCCGTGCTCGCTGTTCTTGACCATCACGATGGTGATGACGGCAGCAATGATGACGCCGGCGATATAAATCCAGAAATTGTCTTTCTCTTGTTCCACAGCATCTACCTCATTAGTTATTCGGTTGTGATTTCCGCACCTTTCGGCGCGGGACAAACGTTACCCGAAAGAAAATGGGTCATTTTTGATCTATATCAACAATTGCGAGTCGCTGCAGAACTGCCTGATGCGGCATGAATTTACGTGCGGATTGTCTTCCTCGCTGGTTTTGTGGCTGGACCTGGCCGGACAAAAATGGCTAAGGACACGATTGCCGGAGTCTTGCCGCAAGATTGCATCAACGCTTCCGCTTGCGTAGCATGCTTTGAATGCCTGACGGCGGCGGCCGGTATTGGTGGTCCCGACGCTGAATGTCGAAAATCGGCCAGCTTGTTTTCGATTCCAGGCATTGCTGTCGAAGTCGGCCCGACGTATCCGCGGCTCGCGGACGTCAGCGGTCAACGATACCCATCCGTGTCCCGGCGGTGACGAGTTCATGCAATCGACCAAGTCTCTTTCGTTTCCCTGCACCAAGTTGTTATCCAATGGCCGTTTCCACGGTTTGCTCACCTCATCCGGCAGTGGCTATCAAGGGTATGACTGGCTGGCGCTGAGCCGTTGGCACGCCGATCCGATCGACGACGGTCTCGGCTATTTCATTTACCTGCGCGATCTGGATAGCGGCGAGGTCTGGTCCGTGACTTCGCGGCCGACCGGGCGGACGGCCGAGCACGAACATACGTTCGGGGTGCCGGGTGTGTTCGGCGTCATTGCATTTTTCGACGGGATCGAAGCCACCCTGAGGGCGACCGTCTGTCCGGACCGGGACATGGAGGTGCGCCAGTTGCGCCTGAGCAATCACAGCTCGCGGCGGCGGCGCATCGAGGTGACGAGCTATGTAGAGGTCGTTCTCAACCATCCAGCGGCGGACGCAGCCCATCCCGCATTTTCCAAACTGTTCGTACAGACCGAGCAGGACCCGGCGGACGGAACCCTGTTGGCTCACCGCCGCCCGCGGGGGGCCGGGGAGACCGGGCCGTGGCTCATGCACGGAGTCGCCGGGGGGAACGATGGGCAATGGGAAACCGACCGGGCTCGCTTTCTGGGTCGCGGCAACAGCCTCCAAAGGCCCGCGGCGCTGCAAGGGCAGCAGCGATTGAGCGGCACGGTAGGCAACGTGCTGGATCCGGTGTTCGCGCTGCGGCGGACCTTGGAACTTCCGGCCGGCGTGACCGGGGAACTGGTGTTCGCTCTGGGGGTGGCAGATACCCGCGAACAGGCTCTGCAGTTGCGGGACGGGATCGACGAGGCGGGCAAGGTCCGCGCGTTATTCATCAAGGCCGAGAGGAAGGAGCGAGACCTGTTGCAGCAGTTGGATATCAGCGAGCAACAGGCGGAATATTTCCAGGCCTTGGCCGCCGGGATGTGTTACGGCTTTGCCGAACTGCGGGCACCGGCGGAATACCTGGCCGAAGCCCAGGCATCCAGCGCCGCGTTCGAGCGCCAGGGCATTCCACCATGGGGCATGCACGTCGTGATCTGGGCCGACCAATCCGGTGACGAACGGGTCCAGGAACTGCTCCGGGCGCGACGCTACTGGCAGGCCAAGGGGCTTCCGGTCGCCATCATCATTCTGTCCGAGCTCGATGCCTGGCAGCCACTGCCCGGCGAACCGGTGTTTGTTCGCAGCGGCGCCGACATGCCCCGTTGCGACTTCGCCGGTCTCGTCGCCGTCGCCCGCCTGGTGGTGCGGGATCGGCTGCCTGCCATGGCTGATCTGGAGGCGCGTCTAGCAAATGGCGGCGTGCGGCCAAAGCCCCGGCCGGTCGGCGACGAACCGGCCAGAGCGATCGATCCCGCCAGCCGCTCCTTGCGTTTATTCAACGGCTATGGCGGCTTTTCCCAGGACGGCCGCGAATATGTTGTGGATTTGCGCGATCCGGCCAGCGAGCGGCTCAAGTTGCCGCCGGTTCCCTGGATCAACACGGTGGCTAACGAGCGTTTCGGCTTTCTGGTGAGCGAGACCGGCGCCGGATACACCTGGAGCCGGAACAGCCGGGAATACCGGCTTATCCATTGGGCGAATGATCCGGTGCTGGATCCGCACGCCGAAGCCTGCTATGTCCGCGATGAGGATAGCGGCGAGTTCTGGTCGCCCATGCCCGGACCGGCACCAGCCGGTACCGATTATCAGGCCTGCCATGGTTTCGGCTACAGCCGCTTCATCCATCACAGCCACGGTTTGAGTCAGGAAGTGACGCTGTTCGTGCCGCGGCGCGACCCCGTCAAAATCTTGTGCCTGCGACTTACCAACAATACCGACCGGCGCCGGCGCCTGAGCCTGTGGTCGTTTCAGCGACTGGTGCTGGGCAATTCGCCCGCCGAGCACGGCCGTCACGTGGTCACCGAGTTCGATGGCTGCGCCCTGTTGGCGCGCTGCCAATGGGGC
>VEPB01000225.1 GCA_012026715.1 Methylococcaceae bacterium
CAGTTATACGCGGCGCCGCTTCGGCGGACGGCAACCATTATGAGGGATGGGGGTATCATCGATGATGTTGGTGATCTTGAAACCCAGGTTATTGAGCGATCGAACCGCTGATTCTCTTCCGGGTCCTGGGCCCTTGATCCTTACGTCCAAGTTCTTCATCCCGTATTCCTTAACCACCAATCCGGCCTTCTCGGCTGCGACCTGGGCCGCAAACGGAGTGCTCTTCCGCGAACCGCGAAAACCCGATGCGCCTGCGGTGGACCAGGCCAGGGCGTTACCCTTGCGGTCGGTGATGGTGATGATGGTGTTGTTGAACGAGGCGCTGATGTAGACGATACCGTCAGAAACGTCGCGCTTGATCTTCTTGTTCGGCCGATTGCTTGCTGCCATTGGATTATCTCTCGGGAATTCCTTTATTTACGGATCGGGCGACGCGGACCCTTGCGGGTGCGCGCATTGGTTCTGGTACGCTGCCCGCGAACGGGTAGTCCACGCCGATGGCGAAGCCCCCGGTAGCAGCCCAAATCCATCAGCCGCTTGATATTCATCGCGGTTTCGCGACGCAGGTCGCCCTCAACCACGAATCTGCCCACCTCCTCGCGCACCCGCTCCATGAGGTCTTCGGAAATCTCCTTCACCTTGGTGCTCGTAGCGATCCCAGCTGCCGTACAAATCGCGCGGGCTCGCGTCGGGCCGATGCCGTAAATGGATGTCAGCGAGATAACGATGTGTTTGTGATCGGGGATGTTTACCCCTGCAATACGTGCCATTTAACTAATCCTCAAAACCCCATTGAGTCACGATAAAAGCGTCGGCGGCGCATCACGCCATCAGCCCTGCCGCTGCTTATGGCGTGCATCTTTGCAGATGACGCGCACGGTACCGCGGCGCTTCAGGATTTTGCAGTTCCGGCAGATACGCTTGACGGACGCTCTAACTTTCATTGTGTGCTCCAAACCGATTATTAAGCAATTATGACCGGGTCACCCCGATATTGGACTTCTTCATGATCCCTTCGTATTGATGGGAAATGATGTATGTCTGAATCTGCGACATAAAGTCCATAACGACCACCACGATGATCAGCAACGAGGTTCCGCCGAAATAAAACGGCACGTTCCAGTAGACAATCAGGAACTCCGGCAACAGGCAAACCAGACTGATGTAAATGGCCCCGGCCAGCGTAAGCTTCGTCATCACCGAATCAATATATGAAGCCGTATTTAGCCCAGGGCGAACCCCCGGAATGAACGCTCCGGACTTCTTCAAGTTCTCTGCCGTCTCCTGCGAATTGAATACCAAGGCCGCATAAAAGAAACAGAAAAAGATGATCGCGGTGGTGTAACAAATCACGTACAAGGGCTGGCCTGGCGACAGAGTCGTCGCAACATCTTGGAGCCATGACAAACTTTCATTATTGCCAAACCATCCGGCAACCGTCGCAGGAAACAGGATGATGCTCGAAGCGAAGATCGGCGGGATAACCCCCGACATATTCAGTTTCAGCGGCAGAAAGCTTTTCTGCGCGGCAAACATCCGGCGTCCTTCCTGGCGCTTGGCATAGTTGATCGTGATCCTGCGCTGCCCCTTCTCCACAAACACCACGATTGCCGTTACCGAAATCGCGATGAAAAACAGCAAAATGATGGAGAACGGCCCCATTTCACCATTGCGAGCCATCGCCAGGGTCTGACCGACACCCGCTGGCAAGCCGGCGACTATACCAGAAAAAATGATAATGGAGATACCATTACCGATTCCACGCTCCGTAATTTGCTCACCGAGCCACATCAGAAAGATGGTTCCCCCCACCAATGACACACAGGTGATGAACACGAAATGCCAGCCCGGGCTTATGACCACGGGGATTCCGTCGGCCGTCTGGTTCTGGAGAGCCAGCGCCACGCCAACGGACTGGAACGTCGCCAAGGCCACCGTCGCATAGCGCGTGAACTGGTTGATCTTGCGCCGACCGGATTCCCCTTCCTTCTTGATGGCTTCCAGCGTAGGGATCACCACCGACATCAACTGCAGGATGATCGAAGCGGAGATGTAAGGCATGATTCCGAGCGCAAAAATACTCAGCCGCTTCAACGACCCACCGGAGAACATGTTCACCATGTCGAAAATCGCTCCTCCCTGTTGCCGGAACATGTCCGCCAATGCCCGCGGGTCCACTCCGGGGATGGGGATATGTGCTCCGATCCGGAACACCACCAAGGCACCGAGAACAAAAAAGAGCCGCTGCCGCAGCTCCGTCAGTCTCCCGAACCGGTCGGAAAGGAGGGCGTTAGGGGTGCTCACTTAAACCTCGACACGGCCGCCTTTGCTTTCGATCTCGGCACGGGCGCCGGCCGTGACGCCGAGCCCCTTGACGGTCAAGGCCGAGGAAACAGGTCCGTTCAGAACCACCTTGACAGTTTTCGCGTCCTTCGCCACCAACCTGCGAGCGACTAGCACCGCCAAGGTGACTTCGGCACTACCCAGCTTGGCCACCTCGCGTGTACCGATTTCCGCGACAAATGCTTTCTTATGCGACTTAAAGCCAACTTTCGGCAAACGACGCTGTAGCGGCATCTGCCCACCTTCGAAGCCGACCTTGTGAAAGCCGCCGGCCCGCGCATGCTGCCCCTTGTGGCCACGGCCGCAGGTTTTGCCCAGGGTGCAACCGATGCCGCGACCGACACGAACCCGAGCCTTACGTGCACCGGGACTGGATTTGATGGTGTTCAGATACATGTTAATTTTGCTCCATCGATACCATGTAGGAGATGCGAGCGACCATGCCGCGAACGGCTGCCGTGTCTTCGCGCACCACCACGTCGCCAATGCGGCGAAGGCCCAGACCCTTCAGGCAAGCCTTATGGGCAGCCAACCGGCCATTGGAACTCTTGGTTTGTGTGATACGTAAGGTTTTCGTGGTCATCGGAGGGCTCTTGCTCAGAGTTCAGCGGGGGTCTTGCCCCGCTTGGCGGCGATGTACTTCGGGTCCTTCATTTCGGTCAGGCCCTTGATCGTCGCCCGAACGACGTTGATGGGATTGTTGGTTCCGATGCATTTGGCCAGCACATTGTGTACGCCAACGACTTCAAACACCGCGCGCATCGCGCCACCGGCAATGATGCCGGTACCTTCGGAAGCCGGCTGCATGAGAACCTTGGCTGCCCCAGCTTCGGCCGTGACCGAATAATGCAAGGTATCGCCGTTCAAGCGAACCTTGCGCATGTTTTTGCGAGCCTGTTCCATCGACTTCTGGATGGCAACCGGCACTTCGCGTGCCTTGCACAAGCCGTAGCCGACCCTGCCGGCACCATCGCCGACCACGGTGAGGGCGGTAAAGCCGAACTGACGGCCGCCCTTGACGACTTTCGCCACCCGGCGAACTGCCACCAGCTTTTCGTTGAGGGTATCGGCGCTGTTAGCGGCGCTGCTTAGGTTAGCCATGATGGACCCTTTAGATAGTTAATCCCGCTTCGCGGGCAGCATCCGCAAGCGCGCGCACGCGCCCGTGGTATTTGAAGCCGGAGCGGTCGAACGCCACTTTGGATACACCGGCTGCCAATGCGCGCTCGGCGATTGCCTTGCCGATCACTGCTGCAGCGGCGATGTTCCCGGTGGTTTCGATGCTTTCCTTGATCGACTTTTCGATGGTCGAAGCGGCAGCCAGCACACGAGAGCCGTCGCTGGAAAAAATCTGGGCGTAGATGTGCCGCGGGGTGCGGTGGACCGTCAGACGCTCCGCTCCAAGTTGTCTGATCAACTGGCGGGTCTTTTTTCCCCGGCGCAGTCTCTCCTGTTTTTTGCTCATCGCTGGTAACCTGCTACTTCTTCTTGGTTTCTTTCCGGACAATCACTTCGTCCGAATACCGAACTCCTTTGCCTTTGTAAGGCTCCGGCGGCCGGAAACTGCGGATGTTGGCCGCGACCTGACCGACTAACTGCTTGTCGCAACCTTTGACAAGTATGTCGGTCTGCGACGGAGTTTCGATGCTAATTCCGGTTGGCGCGTTGTATTCCACCGGGTGCGAGAACCCTAAGCTAAGGCTCAAAGTCTCTCCCTTTGCGGCAGCACGATAGCCGACCCCGACCAGCGACAGCTTGATTTGATAGCCATCGTGTACGCCGGTCACCATGTTCTGAATGTTGGCGCGGGCGGTGCCCGCCTGAGCATCGGCACTCTTCTCCACATTCGCCGGAGCGACCTTGATGAGTTTTTCATCGAGATCGACCCGCACGTGGGGATGCACGCCATAGGAAAGGGTGCCCTTGGAGCCCTTCACGGTGAGGACGCCGCCGTTGATGCTGGCCTGCACTCCCGCCGGGAGGATGACCGGATTTTTCGCTACTCTAGACATTGCAATCCACTATTCCTGGCGATCCGACTATGCCACCAGGCACAGCACTTCGCCGCCTTCACCAATAGACCGAGCCTTCTTGTCCGACATCACACCCTTGGAGGTGGAGACGATCGCGACTCCCAATCCGCCGAGCACCGTCGGGATTTTCTGCTTGCCGCGGTAGATCCGCCGCCCCGGCTTGCTGACCCGTTCGAGCTTCTCGATCACCGGCTCACCCTGGAAATACTTGATCTGCACGACCAGTTCCGGCAGACCGGCGGCATTGGAAACCACACCGCAGTCGCTGATATAGCCTTCGTCCTTCAGAACGCTGGCGATCGCCACCTTCAGCTTGGATGACGGCATGCGCGTTTCGGTCTTGCCTGCAGCCTGTGCGTTCATGATTCGCACACACAGGTCGGCTACTGGATCACTCGTACTCATAGTCGGCTCATTACTTGTATAAATGGGGACGGGGGCTCGGACTCCTAACGGGCTCCGGGTCCGTAACGCGTTACCAACTCGCCTTCACCACGCCGGGCGCATCGCCCCGCATCACGGATTCGCGCAACTTGTTGCGGCCTAGTCCGAACTTCCGGTAATACCCGTGAGGTCTGCCGGTCAACCCACAACGATTATGCCCGCGAACTGCAGCTGAATCGCGCGGGAGCTTCTGCAACCTGAGCTGAGCATCGGCTTTCTCTTCGTCGCTAGCGGTATGGGAGTTGACGATGGCACGCAGGCTCTCGCGCAACTTGTAGTATTTTGCGATCAACTGCGCCCGCTTCTTCTCGCGAGCAATCATGGATGTCTTCGCCATGGTCGATACTCTTAATTTCTGAAAGGGAACTTGAACTGCTCAAGCAAGGCCTTGGCTTCGGCATCCGAGGCGGCCGTGGTGGTCACCGTGATATCCAGCCCGCGGATCGCGTCGATCTTGTCGTAGTCGATTTCCGGGAAAATGATTTGCTCCCGGACCCCCATGGAATAGTTTCCGCGGCCATCAAATGCGCGCGGGTTCAATCCACGGAAGTCGCGGATACGCGGAATCGCTACCGATATCAGGCGATCCAAAAATTCGTACATTCTATCACGGCGCAAGGTGACCTTGCACCCGATCGCCATACCCTCGCGAATCTTGAATCCGGCGACCGACTTCCGCGCGTAGGTGACGATCGGCTTCTGGCCCGAGATGGCCTGCAAATCTTCCACCGCGGCCTGCAGAATCTTCTTGTCCGCCGCTGCTTCGCCTACCCCCATGTTGAGGGTGATCTTCTCAAGCCGGGGAACCTGCATCACGGATTTGTACGAAAACCGCGATTGCAAGGCTGGGACGATCGTTTCTTGGTACAGGGTTCTTAATCTGGCCATCGCCGCACTAACCTCTTAAGCGTCAACCACGTCGTTGGTCGACTTGAAAAATCTTACCTTGCGCCCATCGGCCAGCAGGCGGAACCCAACCCGGTCGCCCTTGTTGATGGCGGGATTGAAGATCGCGATGTTGGAAATTGCGATCGGCATGGCCTTGTCGGTGATTCCGCCGGTGATATTCCGGGCCGGAATCGGCTTCTGGTGCTTCTTCACCATGTTGATGCCCTCGACGAGAACCGTGTCGTCGTCGTTCACGCTCAGCACAGTGCCGCGCTTGCCTTTGTCGCGGCCGGCAATCACGATTGCCTGGTCGCCTTTTCGTATCTTACGCATCTCGAATAACCTGCTAGAGAACTTCCGGAGCCAGGGAGATGATCTTCATGAACCGTTCCGACCGCAATTCGCGCGTCACCGGCCCAAAGATACGGGTTCCCAGGGGCTGATATTGATTGTTGAGCAGCACCGCAGCGTTACTGTCGAAGCGGACGAGCGAGCCGTCGGCCCGCCGGACGCCCTTGCGGGTCCGCACCACCACGGCGTTATAGACTTCGCCCTTCTTCACGCGGCCACGCGGAATCGCGTCCTTGACGCTGACCTTGATGATGTCGCCGATGCCGGCGTAACGTCGGTGGGAACCGCCCAGTACCTTGATGCACATGACTTTGCGGGCACCCGAGTTGTCCGCAATGTTCAGGCAGGTTTGCATTTGTATCATGATTGGCCTCTTAGCTGGATACGCTTATGAATAACCGGCGGAGCTCAGCCGGCCCGGGTCACGATACGATGCAGCGTCCAAACCTTGTTCTTGGACAACGGGCGCGAACTGCGGATCTCGACGATGTCGCCTTCCTTGCATTCATTGTTCTCGTCGTGCGCCATCAACTTGGTCGAACGCTTGACATACTTGCCATAGGCCGGGTGCTGCACCAACCGCTCGACCAGCACGCTGACGGTCTTCTGCATCTTGGTGCTTACCACCTTACCGGTGACGGTGCGGACGGTCTTGTCTTCGGTACTCATCGAACTGACTCTTTCTCGGCTAAAACCTGGTAGATCCGCGCGACGTCGCGACGGACTTTCTGAATGCGGTCGGGTTTCGAGAGCTGGCCCAAGGCCTTCTGCATCTGCAGATTGAAGCGTTCCCGGAGAAGCTCTGCCACCAGGCCGTTCAGTTCGGCGGCGCTTTTTCCTCTTAATTCACTGGCTTTCATCACAGCACCGTACGTTGCGAAAATGCGGTCTTGATGGGCAGCTTGGCTGCGGCCAAGCGAAACGCTTCGCGCGCCAACTCTTCGGATACGCCCTCCAGTTCGTAGAGCATCGTGCCCGGCTTGATCTGGGCAATCCAGTATTCGACGCTGCCCTTGCCGCTACCCATACGAACTTCCAGCGGTTTCTTGGAAATCGGCTTGTCAGGGAAGATTCGGATCCAGATCTTGCCGCCGCGCTTGACGTGACGGCTGATGGTACGACGGGCCGACTCGATCTGACGCGCGGTGAGACGCCCCCGGTCGAGAGCCTTCAGCCCGAACTCACCGAAGCTGACCTTGCTCCCGGCATGGGCCAAGCCTCGGTTGTCGCCCTTCATCTGCTTGCGATATTTGGTTCTCTTTGGTTGCAACATGGTGCTGACCCTAACTCTCAGGATTCCTGGCCGGCAGCCGCTTTGGCGGCGGCGGCGCCATCCGTAAAGACTTCGCCCTTGAAGATCCAGACCTTGACGCCGATCACGCCGTAAGTCGTCTTAGCTTCTGCAAAGCCGTAATCGATGTCGGCGCGGAAGGTGTGCAACGGCACGCGGCCCTCGCGGTACCACTCGCTACGCGCAATTTCTGCACCGTTCAGACGACCGGCCACATGGATCTTGATGCCCTCGGCACCGAGACGCAGGGTGTTCTGAACCGCCCGCTTCATCGCGCGGCGGAACATGATGCGCTTCTCGAGTTGCTGGGCAACGCCTTCGGCGACCAGTTGAGCGTCCAACTCCGGCTTGCGGACTTCCTCGACGTTCAACTGCACCGGAACCCCCAACATCGCCGACAACTCACGGCGCAAGGCATCGATGTCCTCGCCCTTCTTGCCGATCACCAGACCAGGACGGGCGGTATGAATGACGATATTGGCGTTGTTGGCCGGCCGGTTGATCTGGATCCGGCTGATCGAGGCGTGCGCTAGCTTCTTCTTGAGGAACTCGCGGGTCTTCAGATCATTGTACAGATATTGCGGATAGTGCTTGCTGTCCGCATACCACCTGGAAGTCCAGTCTTTGATGTAGCCTAACCGGATACCGGTAGGATGTACTTTCTGTCCCATGTGCGCCGCCCTTACTTTTTCTCGGTGACTTTAACAGTGATGTGGCAGGTTCGGCGCAGAATGCGATTTCCGCGCCCCTTGGCGCGTGCCTTCATGCGCTTCATTGCCGGACCTTCGTCGACGAAGATCGTGCTGACCTTGAGTTCGTCCACGTCGGCGCCTTGATTGTGCTCGGCATTAGCGATGGCCGACTCCAGGGCCTTCTTAACCAAGCGAGCGCCTTTCTTGTCGCTGAACGTAAGCAGATCCAAGGCTTTGGACACGTGCAGCCCCCTCACCTGATCTGCCACCAGGCGGCACTTTTGGGCCGAAATTCGCGAATTTGTGAGGGTTGCGGAAGTTTCCACCGTCATTCTCCGATCACTTACTTGGATTTCTTATCGGCCTGATGACCTTTGTAGGTCCGGGTCGGCGCAAACTCACCGAGCTTATGCCCGATCATGTTGTCCGAAACCAGGACCGGTACATGCTGCTTGCCGTTGTGAACGGCCAGCGTCAAACCGATCATCTCGGGGGTAATCATCGATCTGCGGGACCAGGTCTTGATGGGCTTCTTAGCACCCGAAGCGACAGTCTCACCCACCTTTTTCTGAAGGTGATGATCGACAAAAGGGCCTTTTTTGACTGAACGTGGCACGTCGATGTCCTCTGTAACGATTAACCGCGCTTACGCACGATCAGATGATTGGTGCGCTTGTTCTTGCGCGTCTTGTAACCCTTGGTCGGAACGCCCCATGGGGTCACCGGATGGCGACCGCCGGAGGTACGGCCTTCACCACCGCCGTGCGGATGGTCAACCGGATTCATGGCCACGCCACGAACGGTCGGACGTACGCCGCGCCAACGCTTGGCGCCGGCCTTGCCCAGCGAAACCAGGTTGTGCTCGGAATTGGAGACTTCGCCAATGGTCGCCTTGCAGTCGGCCAGAATCTTGCGCATCTCCCCGGAACGCAACCGCAGCGTCACGTATGCGCCCTCCTTCGCCACCAACTGCACCGAACTGCCTGCGCTGCGGGCGATCTGTGCACCGCGGCCCGGTTGCATTTCCACGCAGTGCACCTGGGAGCCCACCGGAATATTGCGCAACGGCAAGGCATTGCCCGACTTGATGGGCGCAAACTGGGCCGAGACGATTTCTTGACCGACTGCGATTCCCTTGGGAGCGATGGCATAACGACGCTCGCCGTCGGCGTAGAGCACCAGCGCGATGTGCGCCGAGCGGTTGGGATCGTATTCGATCCGCTCGATCCGGCCGGGAATGCCGATCTTATCCCGCTTGAAGTCGATGATCCGGTAGAGCTGCTTGTGGCCGCCGCCCTTGTGGCGGGTCGTCACCCGTCCCGCGTTGTTACGCCCGGAGGACTTGGTCTGTTTTTCCGTTAGAGCCGCATGCGGATTGCCCTTATGGAGGCCTTCCGTCTTCACCCGGGTGACAAACCGTCGACCGGCAGAAGTGGGTTTTGATTTAACCAGCGCCATGTTAATTACTCGCTATAGATGACTGCTCGCAGCTTCACGCAGCACGCTTGAATGCCTTACGCCGTTGCCAGCTCGATGGTGAAACCGGGCTGCAGCTTGACGTAAGCCTTCTTCCAATCGGAGCGCTTGCCCATGAATCGGCCAAACCGCTTTTCCTTGCCCTTGACGTTCAGCAGATTGACTCTTTCCACCTTGACGCTGAAAGCCAGCTCGATCGCCCTTTTCACTTGCACCTTGTCGGCGCTGCGCACCACCCGGAACACATATTGCCGGTCGCTCTCGGTCTTGAGGGTCGCCTTCTCCGACACGTGGGGAGCCAGGATCAGACTCAACAAATGCAGATTCTTCATTGCAACGCTTCCTCTAATCTCTGGAATGCGGCCTTGGTAACGACCACATGTTCGCAGCCGACCAGGGCCGCTGGGCTCAGGTTCTGCGAGGTGCACACGTGCACACCGGGCAGGTTGCGGGCCGCCAGGAACAGATTGTTGTCGATGGCGTCGGCGACGATGAGCTTGGAACCTTCCGGGAAATGCGCCAACCGCTGCACCAATTCCTTGGTCTTGGGGGCGGACACCAGTACGTCGTCGGAGACCACCAAACGATCCTGCCGCAACAGCTCAGACAGGATGGCGCGAATCGCCCCCCGGAACATCTTGCGGTTGACCTTCTGCTTATAGCTCCGCGGCGACGCGGCAAAGGTGACACCACCGGTGCGCCACAACGGTCCACGAGTGGTACCGGCGCGGGCGCGCCCGCCCCCCTTCTGGCGCCACGGCTTGGCCCCGCCACCGCTGACCTCGGCGCGAGTCTTCTGGGCCTTGGTTCCGGCGCGACCTGCCGCCAGATAGGCGACGACGACCTGATGGACCATGGTTTCGTTAAATTCGCGCCCAAAGATCTGCTCGCTGGCCTGCAGCGAACCGGCCTTGGCACCGTTTAGAATTACGTTGACTTCTACGCTCATTGTCGTTCCGGATTATTTCTTGGTGCCCGGAGTCACGATCACATCACCCCCTTTGGCACCGGGGATGGATCCCTTGATCAACAGCACCGACTTGGCTGTATCGACCGCTACCACTTCCAGACTCTGGGTGGTGCGAGTCGCAGCCCCCAAATGGCCGGCCATCTTCTTGCCCTTGAACACACGCCCCGGGGTCTGGTTCTGACCGATGGAACCCGGCGCACGATGTGACAGCGAGTTGCCGTGGGTGGCATCCTGGGTCCGGAAATGGTGCCGCTTGACGACGCCGGCAAAACCCTTACCGATGCTGGTGCCTTGCACATCGACGAACTGGCCGGCGGCGAAGGTATCCACGCCAAGATCCTGGCCCACTTTGAACTGATCCAGCGCATCGTCGGCGACACGGAACTCCCAAAGCCCCCGACCTGCCTCGACTCCAGCCTTGGCAAACTGACCAGCCTCCGGCTTGCTCAGCCGCGAGCGCTTCTTGCTGCCTGTGGTGATCTGGATCGCCGAATAACCGTCGTTCTCGACCGTCTTGAGGCTAACCACACGATTCGGCTCGACATGGACGACCGAAACTGGAACGGCGCTTCCGTCCTCTTTGAACAGGCGCGTCATGCCGCATTTCCTGCCGACTAAACCCAAACTCATCGCCCTAGCTCCCGGTTAGTTCAATTAGATCTGAACGTCGACGCCGGCGGCCAAATCCAGCTTCATCAGCGCATCCACGGTTTTGTCCGTGGGCTCGATGATGTCCATCAGCCGCTTGTGGGTCTTAAGCTCGTACTGGTCGCGCGCATCCTTGTTGACGTGCGGTGAAATCAGCACCGTAAACCGCTCCTTTTTGGTCGGCAACGGAATGGGGCCGAGCACTTGGGCACCGGTGCGCTTGGCGGTCTCGACGATTTCCGTGGCGGATTGGTCGATCAACCGGTGGTCGAAGGCTTTCAGCCGGATTCTGATGCGCTGTTTTGACATGTTGACTTACTCGATTACTTTGGAAACGACGCCGGCGCCCACGGTGCGACCGCCTTCACGGACGGCGAAGCGCAGGCCTTCTTCCATGGCGATCGGCGCGATCAGCTTCACCGTGATCTTGATGTTGTCGCCCGGCATCACCATCTCGACACCTTCCGGCAAGTCCACCGACCCG
>VEPB01000085.1 GCA_012026715.1 Methylococcaceae bacterium
CTCTCTAGGCAATGTGGCGCAGATGGGATGGGTGGACCTCGGCAGCGGTTCCGCCAGCAGCGTGCAATTCGATGTCGTCCTTGGATTCGGCACCTCGGAAAACGAGGCCGCCTCGGTCGCCGCCGCCGCGTTGAACGGCAATCCAGCGACGGCGGAAACGACCTACAGCAACGAGTGGGCGGCTTACTCGGCCGGTTTGAGCAATCAGGGAGGCACCGCGGACGATCAATACTATCTGGCGGCCATGGTGCTGAAGTCCAGCCAGGACAAAGGCAACGGCGCCATGGTCGCCGGTCTCGGCACGCCCTGGGGCGAAACCAACGGGGATGGCAACGGCAATAACCACGGCTACCACCTGGTGTGGGCGCGGGATCTTTTCAAGTTTGCCAATGCCCTGGTCAATGCGGGCGACACCGCCACGGCCAACCGTGCGGTGGACTATCTGTTCAAGGTGCAGATGAACCCCGCTGACGGCCGCTTCCCCCAAAACTCCTGGGGCAACGGCCAGGCCTATTGGAACGGCACCCAGATGGACCAGCAGGCGATGCCCATCATCCTGGCCTGGCGGCTCGGCCGCAACGATCTGTGGCCACAGATTCAAAAGACTGCCGACTACATCGCCAGCATCGGCCCCCGCACCCAACAGGAGCGCTGGGAGGAGAATGCCGGATACTCGCCGTCGACCATCGCGGCGGAAATCGCCGGCCTGATCTGCGCGGCTGAAATTGCCCAGGCCAACGGCGATGGAAATCGCGCCGCTGCCTACCGCGCCAAGGCCGACGACTGGCGCAACCAGATCGACAACTGGACCTTCACCACCAGCGGGCCTCACGGCAACGGTCGCTACTACATCCGCATCAGCGACGACACCGACCCCAACAGCGGCACCATCAATATCGGCAACGGCGGCGGCAGCCACGACGAAAAGGCGCTCGTCGACGGCGGATTCCTGGAACTGGTCCGAATGGGCGTCAAGGCTCCCAACGACCCCAGCATTTTGGACAGCCTTCCCGAATACGATGCGGTGCTGAAGCAAACCATCCCCGGCAAGGGCGATGCCTGGTTCCGCTATAACTGCGACGGCTACGGCGAACGCAACGACGGTTCCAATTACGACAACACCGGCAAAGGCCGGCTATGGCCGATCTTCACCGCCGAACGGGGCATGTACGAGATTCACAAGGCCGGCAGCGGCACCCCCGGCATCGCCTACCTCAACATGCTCAGGGCATTCTCCGGCAGCACCGGCATGATTTCCGAGCAGATCTGGAACCAGTCGGCCACCGTGGGCGGCTGTGACGTCCAGACACCGGCACCCTACATCCCGGGAACCGCCACCAAGTCCATCCGACCGCTAAATTGGGCGATGGGCGAATACATCAACCTGTTGGCATCGGTGCAGGCGAACAAGATCGTCGACGTGCCTGAACCGGTCTGCCTGCGCTATGGAACCTGCGGATCGCTGCCACCTCCATCGACCTGTCCCAATGGCCAATCGGTGTATGTCGACACCAGCAAGGCTATCGCCGGCCAAACCGTTGACGTCTGCTATTCCGCTCAACCGCTGGCGCTTGGCAGCGCCCTGAAAATCCACTGGGGCACCAACAACTGGCAAGCCGCCACCGACTCGCCGATGGCCAAGCGGGATGCAAACACCTGGTGGGTCAGCCTGCCCCTGCCCTGCACCGCCAGCCAACTGGACTTCGCATTCACCAACGGCACCGGAACCTGGGACAACAACAACCGGGCGGATTGGCACCAAGCGATTGCGCCCCCTCCGCCCGGCAGCTGCGGGGGTGGCGGCATCACCGTCAATTTCAAGGTAGACAACGCGACCACCCAATGGGGCCAGAACGTCTATGTGGTGGGAAGCCATCCCGCCCTTGGAGCGTGGAACACCGGCAAGGCCATCAAGATGGCGCCCTGCGGTTATCCCTCCTGGTGCGGCAGCGTCTCCCTGCCCGCCAACACCAGCTTCCTATTCAAGTTCATCAAGCGCGATGTCGGCCCGGTGATCTGGGAATCGGGCAGCGATCGAACCTTTCAGACGCCGGCCACGGGCAGCGCCGACTATCCCGGAGGCAACTTCCGTTAATCAGCCGGGGAGAGACCGCCCGGCCCCGTGGCCCGCGGATTGTGGCCCTGGAACCGGGTGGTCTCTTCCCCCATCCGCCCCTTTCGGACCACCTTCCCCCCGGGGGAGAAGGGAAAGGGAGGCGGCCACGGGCCGTGGGTTCCTGGGTAGGCGCACAGATCGAGCGTCCAAGACCATCACGGGGCGGTGAAAGGCGAGCCAGTAGTCACCGCGCCAGCCAAAATCAGCACATGGCTGCCATACCGGCCCAAGTGCAAGCTACGCCCCTCGGAACGTCGCCGCCCCCCCCGACCGCCCGTGAAGTTGCAGTGCCGCTCGGCCGGCCGAACCTGACCGGCGAGATATAGAATTCGTCTTTCCGACCGGATAACTTCCTCAGAAATCCGTTAGGAACATGCTTCGACACCCTTCCAAACAGCCACGGCGCCCGGCCGCTGACTGAACTCTATCCTTTTAAAATCAGATATTTTTGACGGCCCACCGCGGCATCGTGACGCCCCAAGGTAGTGTAAATTAACATTTACACTCTTCCAAGAAATGTGCAACAAAAACGAGCCACCTAACCACTGATTTTCCGGCAAACGTGGCTTCGCCTGTCGGGAATTTTTACAGCGCTGTAACATTGGTGTTCGATTCGTGCCGTCATCCCCGCCAATTACTTGAAATTCACGAAACCAATGCGCACTGGGCCGGATACTCAAGCTGGCCGGTACCTGCGCCGCGAAACCGCGCCGTGAAGCCGGTTCCGCCGACCGACAGCCCTGCCGCCGCAACCTTGGCTACCCGCCCGAGGGGCTCCTGTCCCCTCCGGGATTCAACATCCATTCACGCTCGAGCCGCCCTTTCCGACATCCTGGCCCGGTTCCTGCTTATCCCTAGACATCAAAGACGATCAGTCGAACCTGATTCGAATGGGGTTACTCGATGACGCAGGCCGCCGGAAAGCTTTATGGGGAAATGGATCGAGTGTTGGCACCACGATGGAAGATGGCGATAACTACTTTGCCATGTACGCAGTCACTCAGAAAACCTAATTCTTTGAATATTAACTTAGTCGTCAAATGAAGACAGTGCGCCGGGACCGATCAATTCTTCAGCTTTCCATTTCAGAATCGGATACTCGAATCACCAATAAATATAATTGACACGAGACCATGCCGCCCCGTCTATGAGTATCACAAAAAGTACTTAGGCTTACCGAACTCTTATCGCATTAAAATCACGAGGACCACTCAAATGTTCCACATCAAATCGCAAAGTGTTAACCATCTGGCCAGCAGCCTGGTCCTTGCCCTTTCTCTGGGTTTCAGCGGCGCATCCGAAGCGCAGTTAAAAAACATGGGTAACGGATTAATCAACGACACTGACCTTAACGTCACCTGGCTGCGAGACGCGAATTCCTTCTTCACCCTGTCCGGGAAAGGGAAAGACCCAGCCAAAGCACAAAAACTGATCGACGACATCATTGCCGTCGTGCCCTCTCTGGCAGACGCCATTGAGGTTCACGACATCGTCCGCGAAGATTTCAATACTCGCAACGGCAAGATGTCCTGGTGGGGCGCAAAAGCCTGGGTCGACTACCTCAACAGCATAAACTACAAAGGTTTTAACGATTGGCGCCTGCCACTGGTCAATCCCGTAAACGGCGTGGAACTAAATTGCACGACAACCTACGATGGCAGCACGGATGATGGATACAACACCACCGCGGTGAATCCCACGGCCCACGAACTACCGCATGTGTTTTATCAGGAACTGCACAACCTTTCCCAGGTAAAACTCAACGGCTTGTTACGATCCAAGGGCTATGGACTCAAAAAGAAAGGGCCATTCGCGCATCTTAAGAAAAGCCTCTATTGGACCGGGACTCCGAATCCGCTCTATGCCGCTGGCGGAGACATGTTTCACTTCGACACAAAAAATGGTGGCATGGGACACGACCAAAAGGTCTTTCCATTGAATGCTTATGCCTGGATAGTCCGGACCGGACTGGCGCCCAAACAAGTTAGCCGGGCGGGGGCTTCCAACTCCACCACGCCTATACCCACCGGCGGACGGTTCGAATAAGCAACTCGGCAAATGCTTAGCACCGGGGCCGCGGAACGGAACGACTCACACCAGGCCCACGGGGATGATTTAATCCATCTGGGGAAACCCTGAAACCCACCAGGACGGCAGAAGATAGAATATCTCCTGCCGTCCGGCGCTTTTAAGCCAGAGCGCGACAAGATAGCGATCCTTAGCTCGATCATGCCGTCTCTGAAACTTCACCAAATTCCAGCAACTGGATCCAGACATCCGGACCAGAGCGGCGGACATTCCGCCCTTTCCTACGGCGTCAGGACGGCTGGCCTTCTCCCTGTGCTATCTTAAAGGTGGCGTGACTATTCCATTGCAGCTTATGGATAATCAAGCGTTTTCCCGTCAACCGACAGAATCGGCGGCCGGACTTCTCCGAAGCGGGTGACGACTCTCAGCGAAAACAACAGCCTCGTCGGTGATTCACGCGGAACGGTGACGGTACGGTAACGGCTGGCATGCATTCGCCAGATTCCACGTTTGAGGTCGGTATGCGCGACGACTCCCGCAAACTGGATTACATCGAACAGGTCAAAGTACCGGTCGGCGAACTGGCCATTGGAATGTTCGTATCTGCCCTTGATCGTCCGTGGGAAGAAACGCCCTTCCTGTTCCAGGGTTTCGAAATCAAGGAAGAGTCGGACATCGATGCCATCGCCCAGCATTGCCGGTACGTTTACATCGACAGTCAAAGAACCCGAGTGTTGCGCCCCTCCTATGGAACACCGGGCGGTTCCGGAAGCTACTTCCGCCATCCTCCTGCTCCACGTACCACGGCATTCGCCAAGGAACTGGAAGTCGCCGTGACCGCGCGGGCAAAGACCTCGTCGCTCATCAAGAGCTTCATGGATGATATCAAGTTCGGCCGCAGCATCGACGTGCAGTTGGCCCGCTCGGCGGTATCGGAATGCGTCGCCAGCGTGACCCGCAATCCGGAGGCGATGATGTTCCTGGCCCAGATCCGCCACAAGGACGAGTACACCAGCGAACATTCCTTCGACGTCTGCGTCTATGCCATCGTGCTGGGCCGGCAAATCGGCATGCAGCCGAACGAACTCGAGAATCTGGGCACCTGCGGACTGCTGCACGACATGGGCAAGGTATCGATTCCGCCCGAGGTGTTACTCAAGAAAGGCCAACTCACGGATGAGGAGTTCGCGCTGATGAAGAAGCACACCCTGTTCGGTCGCGATATCCTGATGTCCAGCCGCAATCTCTTCAGCGGCGCGGTGGATGTGGCGTACGCCCATCACGAAAACATGGATGGAAGCGGTTATCCACGCGGGCTGCAGGGCCACCAGCTGAGCCAGAATACCCGTATCGTCGCAGTGGCGGACCGCTACGATGCCATCACCTCGGAGCGGGTCTATCAAAAGGGCCGTACTCACATGGAAGCCATCACCCTCCTGAACAAGGCGGCGTCGAAGCAGCACCTCGACAACAGTTTGACCGTGGGCTTCGTGTCCGCCTTGGGCGTCTTTCCCGCCGGCAGCATCGTCGAGCTCACCAGCGGCGAGATCGCCATCGTGCTGTCCCAGAATCCCCAGCACCGGCTACGTCCTCAAATCCTGGTGGTACGGGATAGCCGGCAGCTTCCGGTGACTAACCGCTACGTGGATTTGGCCGAAGTGGAAACCGATGCCGACGGAACCCCTTACAAGATCAAGGCAATGCACCATGCCGGCAGTTTCGGGATCCACCTGACGGATTTCCAGCAGGAGATCACCAAAGCTTTCGGCTAGCCGGAAAACCTCCGTACCGAACCTGCCGGCTCGAACAACAAGCGAACCGAGCCATCCGGACTTTCAAGCCTTCAGTTCTGCAAGCAGCCCCGCCAGCAACGTTTGAGCCTGATGAAGATATCCGGCCCCGAACAGATTGAGATGGTTGAGGATGTGATAGAGGTTGTAGAGGTTCTTGCGAACCGAGTACCCGGCATCAAGGGGAAAAGCCTGCCGGTAGGCCGCATAAAAACCGCTTCCAAAACCGCCGAACAGCTCGGTCATGGCCAGATCCGCCTCACGGTCGCCGTAATAGCAGGCCGGATCGAAGATCACCGGTTGTCCGTTGGCCAATTGAGCCCAATTGCCGGCCCATAAATCACCGTGCAGCAGCGCCGGCAGCGGTCGATATCCCCGGAACAAACCGCCCAGTTCGCTACGCAACCGCTCTCCGTCCCGCTGCAACGGCCCGCCGTAGCCCTGTCGCGCAGCCAGATTCAGCTGATGTCCCAAACGCTGGCTGGCCCAAAACACCACCCAGTCGTCTTCAGGACGGTTAGGCTGAAAGGTGGAACCGATGGCGTTATCGCCATGCCAGCCGAAATGGGGCCTGCGGATCGCGTGTAGCGCCGCCAGCTGCCGACCCAACTCCTGTTCGGCCGCACCGCCGGGCGGCGACAACTCCAGCCATTGCAAAACCAGGCAGGCCTGCCCTCCGACGCGGCCCCAGCACACCGGCTGCGGCACCGCAACCGTTTCCGAGCCAGCCAGTTCGCGCAAGCCAGCGGCTTCGGCCTCGAACATGAGGGCGGCATCGACCCGGTTCAGCAAGACGAAGTAATTGCCCGGGTCTCCTTCGAGCCGGTAACAGCGGGTGATGCAACCGCCTCCAACCGGCGTCAGCTTACGGGCATGGAACGGACGGCCGGTCGCATCGGCGATGACGGTGCCGAGCGCTTCCGCTACTGAATCCCGCTGCAAGTCCTGCACCGCGTCCTAGCCCCGGTTGGAGTGGATCACTTTTTTGACACCGAACCGGTGCCGGACGTCACGGAATACCGTTTCCCGTCAGCACATCCGTCATTCTGCGTCAGCCCTGTCAGCGCCTGTGTCAATATTGGCAGTCTCACGAGTGCATCCGCCCAAGTTGACTCAGAATGCGGGCGCAAATTCCGGGAAAAAGCGCGCGGCAAGAACTTGGCATCGTTCCTGCCTCCTCATTTTCGAGAGCGCTGGCACCGACACCACCGCCAACACCCCACAAGAGTGACCGCCATGAACGACACAGACGACCGCTGCTACGCCGACCGCATCATCCCCAGCGTGAACCTGGAAGGCCGCCCCGAATGGTTCTGCCTGGTGCGGGAAGGGATGCTGGGACCGTTCCCCAGCGAAGAGACGGCGTTGAGGGAGCTCGACGACTTTTTGCGCTGGGCCGAGCAGGTGGGCGCGATCGGCGACCGGAACCACGGCCGCGAAGCGAACCCCTATGCGAAACATCCGGACACCTTGCGTTGGCTGGCCGCCGGGGTGGTGGATCAATCCCGCCTTTGAAGCGCACGGTCCAGTAACGATTCGTCCGGAACCGGGCTCCTGCGCCGACGCTTCGCCGCGCGAGGCGGGGGGATTTAGAGGCTCCCGCCGTGAAAAACCAGTTGCCCGAGAAACTCTTCGCCCTGCTCCAGGCACTCGATACGAGTGATACCGGCATTGGCAACCTTGATTCGAAACAGGTTCGACAGCGGTATTTCCAAGATATGGGCGAGAGCCATGCGGATGACTCCGGCGTGGCACACCATCAGGAGATGCTTGCCGGCATGGCGGTTGAGGATATCGTTCCAGGCACCGACGATGCGGTGGCGGAAATCGCCCAGACCCTCGGCATCCTCCG
Organism: Methylococcaceae bacterium; assembly: GCA_012026715.1. GTDB lineage: Bacteria > Pseudomonadota > Gammaproteobacteria > Methylococcales > Methylococcaceae > VEPB01. Next base: position 7,787 of record VEPB01000085.1, read on the forward strand.
GCCGGTTGGTCATGGGATCGCGGTAGAACCGCTGCAATAGCCCCGGATCGTACCGGGTCAGTTCGTCGTGGGTCTTGCCCTGCCAAGAGCCGAAACCCAACTCCTGCAAGCGGTTTTCGATCTCCAGCGGTATCCCGTGCCGTTCGGCGAGCGCCTCCGCAAAACTGACGCAACGGCTCAAGGGAGAACTCAGGATTACATCCCAGGGATGATGGTTTCCGACCGTCTTCCACATCTGCTCCCAGCCGGTCGCGCTCAACGGATCGTCCATCTGACCGCGGTAGCGACTTCCTCCGACCGGCTCGCCGTGCCGCATCAAATCGATCAAGGTGGTAACCCGTTCTTCGGTGTTCACGTTCTATCCGGCCAGGGTTTGGCGCGCAGCGGCGGCAGCCTGGCGTACCCGGGCAGGCGCAGTGCCACCTTCGATGTCGCGGGACGCCACCGAACCTTCCAGGCTCAACACGTCGAACACATCCGCTTCGATCACCGCCGACAATTGCTGCAGTTCGGACAACTCCAGTTCCGCCAGATCCCTGCGACTGTCGATTCCGAGCCGGACTGCCTTGCCGACAATCTCATGGGCATCGCGGAACGCCACTCCCTTGCGCACCAGATAATCGGCCAAATCAGTGGCGGTGGCAAAACCGCGCTTAGCCGCCTCGCGCATGGCGTCACGGTTGGGCTCGAGATGGGGCATCATATCGGCGAAGGCGCGCAGGCAGCCCTTGACGGTGTCGACGGTATCGAACAGCGGCTCCTTGTCCTCCTGATTGTCCTTGTTGTAGGCCAGCGGCTGGCTCTTCATCAGCGTCAGCAAGGCGAACAGGTGGCCAAAGACCCGGCCTGACTTGCCCCGCACCAGTTCCGGCACGTCCGGGTTCTTCTTCTGGGGCATGATGGAAGAGCCGGTGCAGAATTTGTCCGGAAGATCGATGAAGCCGAACTGGGCGCTGCTCCACAGGATCAGCTCTTCGGAGAACCGGCTCAGATGCATCAGGATGAGGCTGGCGCAGGCGGCGAATTCGATGGCGAAATCGCGGTCGCTGACGGCATCCAAGGAATTCGCCGAAGGCCGATCGAACTCCAGCAGCCGCGCGGTCAGCGCCCGGTCCAGCGGATAGCTGGTGCCAGCCAGCGCCGCCGAACCCAATGGCATGACGTTGACCCGCTTGCGGCAATCGGCCAAGCGCTCGCGGTCGCGGGCGAGCATCTCGTTCCAGGCCAACAGGTGATGACCGAAGCTGATGGGCTGGGCCACCTGAAGGTGGGTGAACCCCGGCATGAGCGTATCGGCCTCCCGTTCCGCCAAGTCGATCAAGGCGCTTTGCAAGCGCGCCAACTCCTGACGGATGACATCGATCTCGGCCCTCAGGTAGAGCCGCACATCGGTCGCCACCTGATCGTTGCGCGAGCGCCCGGTGTGGAGTTTCTTGCCGGCGATGCCGATGCGGTCGGTGAGGCGAGCCTCCACGTTCATATGGACGTCTTCCAGCTCCACCGACCAGAAGAAATCGCCCCGCTCGATCTCTTCCCGGATATTTTCCAAGCCCTGGACTATGGCTTTGCACTCCTTGTCGGTCAGCACCCCGATGCTCTCGAGCATGGTGGCGTGGGCGATGGAGCCCTGGATATCGAACGGCGCCAAGCGCTTATCGAACTCCACGGAGGCTGTGAAGGCTTCCACAAAGGCGTCGGTGGCCTCGGTGAAACGCCCGCCCCAGAGTTTTTGTTCGCTGCTCATCAAAACGCTTCCTCGGCGATAGGATCGAGCCATTATATACCGCAAGAACGCTGGGGCTGGAGCCGCGGTGACAATCCTCGCGCCACCGGCAAGGCCGAAAACCATGATCTATGTCAAAAACAGCCCCCACCCTTACCAGTACATTGGCTGGGCCTTCGGGCATTTCGTAACTATTAACCCATGAGCTTAAGGGGGAGAAATATGGCCCTAATTACCTGGACCAAAGATCAATTCGGTACCAATGTGAACGTCACGGACGAGCAGCATCAGCTGTTGTTCAATATGCTCAACGAACTGCACGACCTGGCCGCTGGCGCTGATCGCGCCGCCATCGGCAACAAACTGGATGCCCTCATCAACTTCGTGGTCGAGCACTTCGCCACCGAAGAACGTCTGATGAAACATCAGGGCTATCCTGACTTCGACGCCCACAAGGCCGAACACACCAAGCTGCTGGAAACCTGCGGCGGCGTCCAGAAAAAATTCCATGCCGGTGAGCTGGACATCACCCAAGAGACCACGACCTTCGTAAAAGATTGGCTGGTCAGCCACATTCCGAACGTCGACATGCACTATGGTCCTTATCTGAACAGCAAAGGCGTTTCCTAACACCTCCTGATCACAGACAGACCTACCGGACGGGGATCCCCGAGGCGCTCGGGGATCCCCGTCGCCTTTCCGGGGTTTGCTCAGCCCGCCCGTGGCCCCAGCAGTACCACCGCCCCATAGCCGACGCTGTAAGCCAGCAACAGGTGCGCGAAATACCGCGCGTAGGCCATCAAGGTCAATCCGCGGATCTTGCCCATGGCGATGATCCCGGCCGCCGAGCCGGTCGCCAGCAACGTTCCACCCATCACCACGCTGTAGGTCAGCTGCATCCACTGATCTTCCGGCATTTCAATCCCGGCCTTGAGGACCGCTGCGGTCAAGGGCACGTTGCCGATGATCGCCGACAGCAGGCCGATCACGTAGTTGCACAGAGGTGCCGGCAACACCTGATAGAGTCCGGCCAGACCGCTCAGCACCTCGACCCGTGCCAGCATGCCCACCAGCAGCAGCACACCGAGGAAGAACAGCAGCGAGTCGAACTCGATCTCCCGCACGTAGTCCAGCATGTGCAGCACGTGGTCGCGGCGTCGGTAACTGCCCACGATCAGCATGATGGACAGTCCGAACAGAAAGACCAGAACCGGCGGCATGGCGAAATAGGCGTTGAGCAGCATGGTGGCGACCACAGTCGCTGGAAACAGCACCGCGATCACGGTATCCACCAGGTCCGGCTTGAACCAGCGCCGGTAGACGGCGGCCAGTTCCAGATCCCCCTTCATTCCTCGCCCCAGCAGCAGGGCCAGTACACCGAGCGCCAACAGCGCCGCCACACCGAGCAGCGCCAGGTTGGCGATGCGAACCTTGCCGGCCAGGAAGATCATCAGGGTGGTGACGTCTCCGGTAATCAAGGCTACCCCGCCAGCGGTGACGGCGAATACGGTGGCGGCGGCGAAAGCCAGGCGCTTCCGGGCATCCAGTTCCAGCGGCTGTACCAGCGAGGTCGCCACCAGCGCCGTGGTGACATTGTCGCAGAACAAAGATAGGCCGAAGGCCAGGAAGGTGATGGTGTAAAACAGCCCCTTTACCGAGATTCGCGCCGGCAGCAACCAGCGCATAAAAGCGTCCAGCAGACCACGCCGGTTGATGTAGGCGACGAAGGTCATGGTCGACATAAGGAAGAGCCACAACGTGGCAATCTCCAGGATATTGGCGCGAAAGGCCGCATCTACCTCTCCCCTCTGCCAGTCCTCGGCATCGGCATACATGGCGATCCAGGCCAGGCAGCCGAAAAACAGGGTGCTCTTGGCCTTGCTGATCCGCCAGTGCTGTTCCAGCAACACGGCCAGAAACGCCAGGATGGCGCAGCCGTAAAGAATCACCGAAAGCATCGAATTCCCGTATCTGATGGGCTGAGCACAGGTTGCGGCAAGACTCCGACCGGCCCGCCGTCGATCACTTGACGTTGCGCGGGAAGGGGCGTTGCGGTGAAATGATCCGGCGGCGCAATCCCGCTAACGCGCCAACACCGAGGCAATCGTCATGGAAACTCTACAACATATTTCGCAAACCCTGGCACTGACCATGGGCGTGGCTTGGGCCAGCGGCATCAATCTGTACGCCACCCTGCTGACCTTGGGCATCCTCGGCACCACCGGCGATATCGTCTTGCCACCAGGGTTGGAGGTTCTCACCAATCCCCTGGTCATCGGCGCCGCCGGCCTCATGTACGCCGTGGAATTTTTTGCCGATAAGATGCCCGGCGTGGACACCGGCTGGGACGTCATCCACACCTTCATCCGCATACCCGCCGGGGCAGTGCTGGCCGCCGGGTCCATCGGCGAGCTGACACCGGCTGCGGCATTGGCCGCCGCCATCGTTGGCGGTGGCCTTGCTGCCGGCACCCATGCCACCAAAGCCGGCACCCGAGTGCTCATCAACACCTCGCCGGAACCTTTCACCAATTGGGCCGCGTCCATCACCGAAGACGTGGCGGGCATCGCCGGAATGTGGGCGGCGCTGCACCACCCGGTACTGTTCCTGGCGCTGTTGCTGCTGTTCATCATCCTGATGATCTGGCTGATTCCCCGGCTATGGGGCGCGATAGGCAAACTGATTGCCACCTTGCGACGCTGGCTCGGCGCGGCACCGGCAGAACCTCCACCGTCGCTACCGCACGAAACGCTGCCGTTGGAGCCGCCCAAAAACAGCTAGGCATGTTGTCCGGATAGGCGCGGCCCGCCAGCCGACACCACAACCCGGCCGGCAACGGCCACCCACGGCTCAGCGGTGTAATTCTGGCAACTCGGCATGCGGGTGCCCCTGGCCCCCGCCTTCAGCCGCGACCACACAGCGGTTGCGCCCTTCCCCCTTGGCTCGATATAGCGCGCGGTCGGCGCGTTCGAAGGCGTCATCCAGGTTGTCGCCGTCGGCAAACTGGGTGATTCCGCAGGAAATGGTGATATTGACGGGCTTTCCTTGAGAATTGAATCCGCAGTTTTCCACTTTGCGGCGGATGCCGTCGGCAACCTTCAATGCCTCCTCGCTGCGACTGCCGGACAACACCATGACGAACTCCTCGCCGCCGAAGCGGCCGACGAAATCCGTTTCCCGGATCGACGCCGCCAGCAGTTCGGCGATGACCATCAGCGCCTTGTCGCCAGCCTTGTGGCCGAAACGATCATTGATGCTCTTGAAGAAATCGATGTCCCAGATCAGCAGGCAAAACGGCTGACCGAAACGTTTGCTGCGAGCCACTTCGCGGGCGATGAATTCGTCGTAAGCGTTGCGGTTGGGAAGGCCGGTCAGGGCGTCGCGCATGGCCAGAGCATGTTCGATCCGCAACTTGCTGCGCAATTCGCCGGTTTCGAACTCCAGCTCGTGGAGCCGGCCGCTAAGCTGTTCCACCTCCCGCCGGGCCTGCACGGTCTGCTCCATCTGCGTCTCGCGTTCCTTGGTCAACCATGAAGCTATGGTGGCCAGCTGGTCGTTGATGACGTGCTTGAGCTGGCCAATTTCAGTCGCTTTGGAACTGGACGAGCGCAGATTTTCCATGTGCCGGCTCACCCCCCGATGGAACCGCATGGCATTCTGCTCCGATTCCTCATGCCGCGCCTGCATGCCCAGGGCACGCCGTCCCAGTTCCTCAAGTGCGCTGTTCAAATCAGTCAGGAAAACTTCCAATGACTGCTGTTCGACCTGCACCCGGCTCCTGATCCTCACCAGGAATTCCAGCACTTCCTCGAATAGCGCAAGCAGTCTGAGCGCATCCAAGTCCCGCGCCAACTGTTCCTGCAGATGGTTGGATTCCGCCTGAAGCCCCAATGGAATGTCGACGATGCCCAACAACGTCTGCAGATTTTTCTTAATTTGCTCCAGCTCGCTCAGGGGCTCCGTGCGGGCATCCTTTCCAAACAGTCGATTCAACAGGCGCGACCGCAGACTCTTCGGCTCGCGGTGTTGTGCGGCGCGGGCATCGGCGATGCTCTTCAAGCTCTTTTCCAGCGCGCCGAACAAGGCCGCCTCATCCGGAAACTCTCCGGTCTCGGCCTTGGCTTGCAGCTCCGCCAGGGAAGACCGCTCGGCGTCCTCGTCCAGGTAGGCATAAAGAAAGCTGAAGACGGGTTTGACGTTCAGCTGCGACTGCTGTCCCTTGGCCCTTGACTCGCGGACCCGACAGAACAACTGCTCCGCCAACCGATCCAGTTCATCGCGCAACCCCTGAGTCAATTCCCCCTGCTTGGCGAGTTCACGAACCCTCAGCAGTTCATTGTCGATACTCGGATCCAGCCCCAGCACCGAAGCGCTCAGGCGGGCGATCACCTGGAACAGCATCTTCTCGCTGTCCTGAACTTCCTTCTTGTACTGTTCCCAATCAGCCCTTACGCCGAAATAGCGGTTCTTCCAGTACGACAGGTCGTTTGGATTGGAAGTATTCATGGGAACACAGGATAGCAGGGGATAAAGGCGTTGACCGGCGTTTGGGCGGAACCCGCACAAGGTCGGTGGCTTCACCACCGACACTGGCGGGAGGGTGCGCGCCTGACTGGGTCAGTGCCCGCTTGCTGCGGGAAAGGCGGGCCGCAGCACCATGGCTACCGGCAGATGATCGGAATAGCGGCAATCCAATACCCGGACGTGCTCGACCTCCCATGCCTTCCCCACCAGAATGTGATCCAGCATCCGACGGGGGCGCCAACTGGGGAAGGTCTTCAGTTCCCTCACGGGATCTTGCAGATCGGCGGTCCGCACCAGCATCTGCAGTTCCCGCGAATCCGGCTCGCAATTGAAATCGCCCATCACCATCACGCGTTCGCGCCGGGCCAGGAGCTCTGCCACGAACCCCAGTTGCCGCATGCGGGCGCGGCGGCTCAGCGCCAGATGGAGCACGCACAGATGAAAGACGCTGCTGCCGCTGCCGAAGCGCACCAGGATGGCGCCGCGCCCCGGCAACCCCGGCAGCGGATAATCTTCGATGGCCGCCGGCTTGAGCCGGCTCAGCAAGCCATTGCTGTGCAATGCCAAACGACCGATGCGCCGATTGATCTGATTGTGCCAATAGGGAAAACTGGCATGTTGGGCCAGATATTGGGTTTGCACGATCTGGTGACTGCGCAGACCGCCGCCGTCCACTTCCTGCAGCCCGACGATATCGAACCCGCCCAGCAACTGGGCGATCCGATGAAGATTCGGAATCCGCCGATCCGACGGAAACAAATGCCGCCAGCCACCGGTGAGATACTCGTGATATCCGGAGGTGCTGAGCCCGGTCTGGATGTTGAAACTGGCCAGCCGCAGGCGACGGGGCAGCCCCGCCGCCATCTCGGGCATATCCGCGGCTGCCGCCCCCTGCGATTCGATCACCGCCGCCGAATCTCGATGGCCCACCCAGCAGCCTTCTATTTGGAGGGCTTGGCGCCGCTCTCCTGCTTGATCAGGGCATTGGTGATGGCGATCATATTGTCGAGGGTCTTGGCCAGACTACCGGTAATCCGATACTTGCCGTTCACAATCAAGGCCGGCGTGCCATCCACGCCATAGTGGGCGGCCATGCCCTCGGCCTGGCGCATCTTGGAATCCACCGCGAACGAACGGTAGGCCTTGTGAAAGTCTTCTTCCTTCACCCCATGGGAGGCAAAGAACTTCGCCAGATCGTCCTCGGATTCCAACGCCATCTTCTTGTTCTGGATGGCATCGAAGAAATCGGCGTGCAGCTTCTCGGCGACCCCCAGCGTCTCCGCGGTGAAGAAGGCCTTGGCATGAGCGCCCCAGCGGGCGTTGAACACGGCCGGCTGCCGCACAAACACCACATTGGCCGGCTTGGTCTTGAGCCATTCATTGAGATAGGGCTCGAAATGCAGACAGTGGGGACAGCCGTACCAGAAAAATTCCATCACCTCGACTTTCGTTGGATCAACGGTAGGCTGTGGCGGGGAAACCAGCTCGTAATCCTCCCCGGCTTTGGGTGGTTTGCCGGCTTGCGGCGACTGTTCCGCCGCAACGGTCTGACCGAAGGTAAACAGCAGGGCGAAAGTGAACAGGGCTTTGACCATGGATGAATACTCCGTTGTATGGATTTCGAAGGGATTCGGCTCATTGCAGGCCGGAAATGTGCTCTGCGACTGCGGCGATTTCCTCTTCGCTGAGCCGCTCTGCGATGTCGCGCATGATGCGGTTCTTGTCGTTGTTGCGCTCGCCGCTCTTATAGTCGTTCAGTGCCTTGACGATGAAGGCCGAATACTGCCCCGCCAGATGCGGGTAGACCGCCAGCGGATTGCCGGAACCGTTGGGTCCGTGGCAGCCGATGCAGGCGGGAACCCGAGTCTGGGGATTGCCGGTGCGGTAAATCTTTTCGCCCAGCGGGGATGGCGCGACGGTCTCGTGCTTGAGCTTGAAGCTGGCGAAGTATTCGGCGATGTCCTTGATGTCGTCATCGCTGAGCGATTCCGCCATGGCATTCATGGTCTGCTCGAGCCGCTGCTTCGACCGGAACTCCTGCAACTGTTTCACCAGATAGGAAACGTGCTGGCCGGCCAGCTTCGGGAATATCGGAACCGCGGCATTACCGTCCTCGCCGTGGCAACCGATACAAACCTGGGCCTTGGACTTGCCGGCGGCGAAATTGGCAGCCCCCGCGTTCCCGGCCAACAGGGCCATACCGACGACCAGAGCGAAACGGAAAATATTCATGCTGTGCCTCTTAGGGTTGTGGGGCCGTGCCGGCAAGCGGCCGACGCTTTTGAACCGGCAAATCAAATACGGGTAGACTAGAAAAGTCAACCGGAACCCGTAGCGCCATGAATCCCCTCTACCACCGCGCCCGCTATTTGACCAGCGCCCCCCACCTGCGAGCAGCCCCGCCCGACAGTGGTTACGAAGTCGCCTTCGCGGGCCGCTCCAATGCCGGCAAATCCAGCGCCATCAACGCCATCACCCGGCAAAAGAGCTTGGCGCGCACCAGCAAGACGCCCGGCCGGACTCAATTGCTCAACTTTTTTGAATTGGACACCGAGCGCCGCCTGGTGGACCTGCCGGGCTACGGCTATGCCAAGGTACCGGAAGCCGTGCAGCGCCAATGGGGCGAAGCCATGGCGGAATACGTGGAGCGCCGCCATTCCCTCCAGGGTCTGTTCCTGCTCATGGACATCCGCCATCCTCTGACCGACTTCGACTGGCAGATGTTGGCATGGTGCCACCATCGCCGCATGCCGGCCCACATCGCCCTCACCAAGGCCGACAAGCTGAGCCACGGCGCGGCCAAGGCAACGCTGCTGAAAGTCCGATCGCAGACCGCGCAGGCCAACGGCCCGGAAGTCTCGGTCCAACTGTTCTCGGCCTTGGCCGGACTGGGGATCGACGAGGCCCACCGATTGCTGGACCGCTGGTTGCAGGTGAGCGCCTCGGAATCGCCCCCCACGGAACCGCCGAATGCCGGCGCCGCTCTGTTATGATGGCCGTCCCTAAACGACGGGCATCGTCCCGCCGGCATCTCTCAATCGACCCCTTGCGGAGGCACCCATGACAGCCATCGTACCGTTGACGTCCGACCTCGACGCCAACTGCCGGCGCTTCATCGAACACATCCAGGAATCGGGACAGGTCTGGAGCCTCTGTTCCGGCGACGGCTGGGTCGTGGTCGACTCCGCGGAATTCGAAGACAGCGAAGTGATGCCGTTTTGGTCGGATGAATCCTACGCCGTACAGCATTGCGTCGACCAGTGGGCACACTTCAAGCCAACCGCCATCACCCTGAACGATTTCATCGACGACTGGCTGACCGGCATGGCGGAAGAAGGCGTGCTGGTAGGCCCCAATTGGAACGACGAACTGGAAGGCCTGGAATTGGAGCCCGACGAGATTCTGCAGCGGCTCAACGAAACTCCATGAGAAGTCTCCGCGGGCAGCATACTCCGGAACGCAAGGAGTCCGTGGTTGCCACTTCGAACGATCTGCGCCGGCTATCCCTGGAGATGGTGCGCACCAGCCGGCGCTACCTGGATCTGGTCAGCCGCGACCTGGATCCCGCCATCTATGACAGCAAAGACTTCGTGAACGCGGTAAAGTCCCTGGTGACCAAAAACCCGCAAGCGCGCGTGCGGATCATCGTGCTGCAGCCCGAAACCGTCATCGGAACCCAACACCGGCTGGTCGACCTCGTTCAGCGTCTCACCAGTTTCATGACCATCCGCAGACCCGGCCCGGACCACCGGGACTTCAACGAAGCCCTGATGATTTGCGACCAGCGCCACACGATCCACCGCAAACTTTCGGACCGCTTCGACGGCCACGCCTATTTCGACGCTCCCGGCCGCGCCGCCAAGCTTCAGCAGGTTTTCGACGAGTTGTGGGAATACGGTGTGCCCGATCCGAATTTCCGGCAGCTGTTTCTCTAGAAATCCGACGCCCCAACGCTGTTTAAACGCCCCTTTCCCGCCGAGAGACGGACCGGGGCTCGGGCAAGGAACTTCAAACCCGCATTGCCCCAACGACCCGCCTGTTAAGCCGGCGGCAAGCCTCGCAGCAACTCCAGATGCCTCCCGCCGAGCCGCCTCAACGCGTGGTTTTGACCCAGGAGGCTTTGCGAGCCATATTGCCCCAAGCGGATTTGCGCCGGGTGACCCAGTTGAAGACGCCGAGCGCCCGCCAGATGGAATTGAGCTGGCGGTAGCCCAGATTTTCCAGAAATGCGGCGACGATCAGAATCAGGAGCGACTTTGGCCTGGAATAGGTGCTGAATGACAGTTCCTCCAACCACAACCCGGCGAGTGAGAGCAAGGCGCCGACGCTGAACGCGGCAAAGGCGAATACCCAAAATGTGGCCGCGTTGATCATGCCCATGGCAAAGAACAGGGTCATGAGGATGTAGCCGGTCACTTCGATGAACGGCCCCAGCCAGTCGAACACCAACGCAAAGGGATAAGCCACCCAACCAACAACGCCACCGTTGAAGGAAAACGGCAAGCCGGCATTTTTGAAGAGGCTTTCCGCCAACCCCTGGTGCCAGCGCATGCGCTGCCGGCCGAGGGTGGCGAGGGATTCCGGCACTTCGGTCCAGCACACCGGATCCGGAACGAACACCACCCGGTAGTCCGCGTATTCCTTGCGGGCGAACCGATGGATTCGCACGATGATCTCCATGTCCTCGCCGAGCGTGTCGGTCCGGTAGCCGCCGACCCGGACCGCAACGTCCTTGCGAAACACCCCGAAAGCCCCGGAAACGACGAGCAATCCATTGAGGGCCGACCAGCCGACTCGCGCATAAAGAAAAGCGCGCAGATACTCCACCGCCTGGAAGAGCGCCAGCAAATTGCCGGGCAGGCCGACTTCCGTCAACACCCCCTCGGTGACCTTGCAGCCGTTGGCGATACGCACGGTGCCGCCGGACACGACCACCCGGCTGTCCTCGGTAAACGACGTCATGACCCGGCTGATACTGTCCCTGCACAACACCGTATCGGCATCGACGTTGCAAAAGAACGGGTAGCGGCTGCAGTTGATCCCGGCGTTCAGGCTATCGGCCTTGCCACCATTCTCCTTGTCGATGACGCGCACATTGGGAAAACGCAGCGAACGATAAACCAGCTTGATCGGCCGCGTCGGCAAGCGGACCCGGTAGGCTTCCGGAAAAGCCACCAGATCCAGCCCCTTGCGTAACACATCGAGGGTGTTGTCGGTCGATCCATCGTTGATGACGAGGATTTCAAACTGGGGATATTCCTGTTGCAGCAGTGACTTGACGGTGGAGACGATGGTGAGTTCCTCGTTATAGGCGGGTACCAGGATGCTCACCGGCGGCATCAGATTGCCGAGGTCGTTGGGCAGGTCGCTCAACGCCCTGGTCGGCATATAGCGCTTGATGCTGACCAGCGACACCAGATTGAGCACCAGGTAAACCAGATTCAGCGCCAGAAAATAGGCGAGGAAAAACCATTCGCTGAATGCCACCAGGCGGGCCAGATTGCCGGGCTGAATAATCACGGACGCTCCCGAACTTCGAAATCAGCGAATCATAAGGGGCTAGACTGCCGGTTGCGGCGACAACGGGCCGCCGAACCGATCATTCTCGAAAACATTGAAGGCGATCTCTTCCCCGGACTCGGCGGCCACCTGCTTCAGCATGTCGCGCGCGAAGGGATCCAACGCTTCATTGAAGATCCGCCTCAGATGGTCTGTTCCCACTCCCGGCAAGCGTTTGAGGGCGTGCGCCGCCCGGTACCTGACCCACCATTTGTAGTCGTGCAGGAGTTCCGCGATTGCGTTGACGTCCGAGACATTGCCGAGCACTCCCAACTTGGTCACCGCCTGTACGCGGACCGACCAGTAGGAATCCCGCAGGCGCGCTCGAACCAGCGGCAATTCGTCCGGGTGGTTGACCAGCCGCAACGCGGCGGCGGTCAAATCCGGCGCTTCCTCGCCTTCCAAAATCCAGCGAACCAGACGCAACGGACGGTTTAGCTCGACGACCGACAGCGCCTTCAACAATCGCGGCAGTTTTTCGGGTTCCACACGATAGAGCCGTTCCGCGGTACGAACATATCGATGCACAAAATCCAGCCCGGATTCGGCCAGAATGGAAGCGATCCGGGCGAGCGGCCAGTCGGTCCGCGCCACCATCAGCGGCACGACTTTCTTGGCAGCCCTCGCGCCATGTATCTGGCACAGGGAACGCGTAGCGGTCAGCGATAAACTGCAGCCCGGCGACCGTGCGAAATGCCAAAGCGCATTGGTATATTCAGGCAACCGTAAATGCCCCGCCGCCGCCGCGGCGATCAGGCGATCATCGGCGGAACCGAGCAGCAGCAACCCTGGAAGAAATTCCTGCACCCCCGCGCTAACCGCCAGACGATTGAGGGATTTGGTCGCATCCCCCCGCAGGCTCTCGTGAAAGTGCATCCACAGCAATAGGAAGGCTGTGCGGTGAATGGCTTCGAGCGCGGGAAGAATCTGCCGTTCGTTGCCCGCCAGCCAGCGAACGATGACGGGGCGCCATTGGTTCAAGAACAGCTGCTTTTGCCTCTGGCTCGCCAGCAAGTGGAGCCGCAGGCTGACAATCCGCGCCAACGCCAACAGAATCAAGACGGAAGCGACCACGCCAATCCACAACGAGCACTGAAACAGTGGATCGGACAGACCAACCACCTGATCGTCCGCTTGCTGATTGCTAACCTTCAAAATCCAGTCGTTCATGGCCGAAAACTTCGAAAAATACCGCCTTGCGAAATCGTCACAAACACGGTCTTTGGGAGGACAATTTTACCCTGCCGGTTACGACTACCCACAATCGGCAGCCTCGCTGAACCCGACATACCCCGCAAAACGTGGGGACGGCTGAAATCCCCGATTAAAGGGCGAGGATTTCAGTGGCTCGATCGCCTGATTGCAGCGTCCCAATTCCCATCATGGAATTCCTGGCCGCGCCGCATGATCATGGCCGCGATTTATCGGACCCGGACGAGGGATTATCCGAACCGCCCGACGTTGACCGATTCGGCAAGGTCGGCGAACGATCCCAGTCGGCCTCGGGAAATTCCTTACGCGCTTTCGCCAAGAGATCGGCTGCGCGCTTGCGCTCCCCCGGATCGCCTCCAGCCAGCGCGGCGATTTGGGCCCGCCGCAATTCGACATAATGAGGCGTAAGCCGATTGGCAACATTCAATACCCGGATCGCCTCTTGACGCCAACCGCGCCACAGGAGCGTCTGCCCGAGCCCCAGGAGATAGTCGGTGTTGTCCGGTTCGTTTTGCAGCAGGATGCGATAGTGCCCCTCCGCTTCGGTATATCGCTTGGTCCAGGACAATACCCGAGCCAACTGGAATCTCGCCTCCGCGTTGGTGCCATTCAGCGCGAGGAGTTGCCGCAATTCCAGTTCAGCACCGGTATAGTCACGCTGATCAATCGACTTCAGTGCCTGCGAATAAAGCGGGTTCACCAGTAATTTGGCGTGCTCGGCGCCCTGTGCGGAGGCGGAGCAGACGATTAGCAACATGAGAATTCGGGAGTACATTTTTGACGGTTCTCCGTATACGCGCGACCAATTCTTCGATCCGAAACGGCTTAAAGACGAAATCGTCCGCTCCGGCGTTAAATCCACGAACCACTTCGTGCTCGCTTGCTTTCGTCGACATCAGAATCACCGGAATATCGCCCCAACCGCCTCCGGATCGGCGAATCTGTTCGAGCAGTTCATAACCCGCTACAAAAGGCACCGCAACATCCAGCAGAACGACGTCAACCGCAGTGTGCCTTTCGACATATTCGCGCGCAACCAGGCCGTCGACCAGCAGCGTCGTACGAAACCCCCGACTTTTGAGCACATGCTCAATCAGCATGGCAATCGAAGGGTCGCCATCGACTACGAGTATGTGTGGGGCGGCATTGACGTAAAACATTCGGTTTTCTCCAATCGCTCGATGGCAATCCGGCGGCGCCGGTCTGAACACCCTCACGCAAGCCCCAAATGCGTCCATGACACTTTGAATTTCTGGGCTTGAATCGACAAATACCACCGCTCACCGGACTCCTCCCGGAACCGCCGATCGTGTGAGCCACCGGGAACCCGCGCAATTTACTTCGAAGCAGTCCCAACAATCCGACTTCAATTCGGAGCATGGCAGTAGAACCCATACACACTATGTGCCAGCCGAAGACACCCCGATTTGCCAAGCCCACCCACTAAGCCATACCAC
>VEPB01000562.1 GCA_012026715.1 Methylococcaceae bacterium
CCCCGGCGCAAATCGCGGCGGTTCACCTGATGGGAGACGAGGGCATCACCAAACGATATTGTGACCCCATCCCCCGAGAACATCCGGCTGGATTGGGCGAAAATGAAAAGGGCGCCTATGCGCCCTTTTTCGTTCATGCCGGAACGGGTACCCCGCCTAGTTACGGCGGTAGTAGGTCAGTACCCGGTCGACGTATTCCTGAGTCTCCGGAATCGGCGGAATCTGATTGCCGAACCGCTTAACGGTGTTCTCTCCTGAGTTATAGGCCGCCACCGCCAGCCGCACGTCGGAAAACATATCCAGCAGATCGCTCAGATACCGGGCCCCGCCATCGATGTTGTCCTGAGGATTGAATCGATCGCGGACCCCGTAGCGGTCGGCGGTACCCGGCATCAGCTGCATCAGGCCAGCCGCGCCCTTATTGGACATGGCTCCGGGATTGTAGGCGGATTCGGCCCGGATGACGGCATGGAGCAGGCCAGGATCCAGGTCATAGCGGTCGGCCGCGGCATTGATCAACGGCGCGTACTCCTGACGGTTCTTGTCGAGCGTGCCGTTGCTAAAGCTGGCGAAGCGCCGCATCGCCCTGGACGAGGAATACATGAAGGCCGGCGGGGTATGGATGATCATCCGGAATCCGGAGTGACGGGGCTTGTCGGTGTAGTACACATGGCCCGAGGCGTCCACGAACTTGTAGACATCGGCCTGGGCGGACGACGCTGCCAATCCGCAAAGGGTTCCAAGCATCAGGCACAGACGGAGACTATTCATTGTTCGCCGCTTCATCCGGGATTCTGGGTAAACCGAAGTCTTGCATGATTCGGCCGATTTGCAAATTCGCACGGTCAGGACGACATCGGCCGCACCAGGCCGGCTGCCTGCCGGGCCCGCTCCCGCGCCTGTTCGGCCGAGGCTCCCGCCGCGAGGGCCACGCCCATGCGCCGCCGCAGCTGCGAACTGGGCTTGCCGAATAGCCGGATCTCCGTTTCCGGTATCGCCAGCGCCTGGGGCAAGCCTTCGAAGCCGATGCCCTCGCCTTCCAACCCTCCGTAGATCACGGCGGAGGCGCCGATGCCGGCGAGCGCGGGACACACCGGGAATCCCAGGATGGCGCGAGCATGCAAGTCGAATTCGCTCTGGCGCTGGCTGATCATGGTCACCATGCCGGTATCGTGGGGGCGTGGGCTGACCTCGCTGAACCAGACCCGATCGCCCTTGACGAACAGTTCCACGCCAAACAACCCGCGACCACCCAACTGCCCCGTCACCGCACGGGCGATGCGCTGCGCCTCCTGCAGAGCGACGGCGCTCATGGGCTGAGGCTGCCAGCTTTCCACGTAGTCCCCCTGTTCCTGGCGGTGACCGATTGGCTCGCAGAAATAGGTGCCAACCTGACCGTCGGAGCCTCTGGCGCGCACGGTCAACAGGGTGATTTCGAAATCGAATTCCACCAGGCCTTCCACGATCACCTTGGCGCCCTTGACCCTGCCGCCCTGTTGCGCATAATCCCAGGCCGGCTGGATATCATCGACCGATTTGAGCAGGGACTGGCCCTTGCCGGATGAGGACATGACCGGTTTGACGAAGCAGGGAAAGCTGATGCGGGTGACCGCCTCGCGCAACTCGTCGAGCGAATCGGCAAAGGCGTAGGGCGAGGTCGGCAGGCCCAACTGTTCCGCCGCCAGCCGGCGAATGCCTTCGCGGTTCATGGTCAACTGCACCGCGCGGGCAGTGGGGATCACTTCGGCCACATCGGCCCGTTCCAGTTCCGCCAGGGTCGCGGTGTCGATGGCTTCGATCTCCGGTACGATGAGGTGGGGCCGCTCCTGTTCAACCAGACGTCGGATCGCCAGGCCGTCGGTCATGTCCAGCACATGGGAGCGGTGCGCCACCTGGTGCGCCGGCGCGCCGGCATAGCGGTCGGCGGCGATCACCTCGACCCCGTAGCGCTGCAGCGAGATCGTGAGTTCCTTGCCCAATTCGCCGCTCCCCAGGAGCAGCACTCTCACACCGCCGGGACTGAGGGGCGTGCCGATTTTCGTGATCATGGTCGGATCGTCCTGTAATTGGGGTTATTTAAAAGGCCAGAAAGATTTCTTGGCAGCCGGCTCCTCCGCCGTTCCCTCTTTCTCTATCTTTTCCTGACCGGGGTGCTGATCCGGCACCGGATCGTCAGTGTGGTCGATGACGACTTCATCCACTTCGTCAGATCCGGAAGCTTCGGGAGCCGACTCCGTTTCAAGCGCTTCCAAATGCGCCACCGGATTTTCCGGCAGCGCTTCCGGATCGGCGGCCAGTGATTCGTTGCCGCCGCCATCCCCGGCACGCACGTCGAACTCCACCTTCCAACGCTCGCCACCGGACACCGCCACGGCTTCGAGTTGCAGGGTGCCCACTTCGGTGACCTGAGCGGCCAGTCGCACCGGCACCACCTCGCCAGGCTGGCGCCGATCGGACGAGAGGTTCACCTCGATTTCGTCCAGATCGTCCAGTTCGCCTTCCGGCCACCATTCCAACCGGGTTCCCACCAGATCGTCGCGCCGCACGTTGGATCCGAAGAACCGGAACCGCACCGGTTCGCCCACCACCAGGCCGAATTCGTCATGGGGCAATTCCGCGCTGGTGCCCTCCTCCATGCCGAAGGGCGCGATGCACAGCGCTTCCATGGGTGGTGGAAAGCCGGGAACGGCGGGCATAGCACTCTCCACCCCGACATAGTAGGCCGCCGCGGTCCCGCCCCGGATCCGCACTCCCTTGCCACGCCGCACATAGCCGTAATAGGCTGCGCCACGGGCCACCGCCAGGTCGAGATCGGCGCCGGCCAGCAATCGCGCGGGTGGAGCGCCATCATCGCTGAGCCAGCTATTGATGACTTCTAGCAACCGGTGGGCCAAAGCCTCCGACTTGAACACACCGCCGTTGAGCAAGACTGCGGTGGGATGGATGAACCGAGCGCTGGGGCTGACGGCGATGCCCAAGTCCTCCGCCGCGTTGAGTTGGCGGCTGAGGAAAGCGGCCAGATGGCAGGTGATGCGGGCATCCTTGGCGTAAGGCAATCCCAGAGTGGTCAGACCGGTCCGCGCCTGCACCTGGGGCTTGGCATCGACGCCGACCCGAGGGAAAAAGCCCTCGACCAAGGTACGGCCGACTTCGTCGCGGGTCAACGCAGTCCGCAAGGTGCCGCCGATGAGGGAACTGCCGCGGCTCGGCACCACGATGGGAATTTCCATCAGCGCCGGATTGGCCAGCAGATTCTCTTTGGCATCGCGGCAGCCGTGGGTCAGCGCCTGCAGCTGCCAGGGTTCCAACCGCTTGCCTTCCTTCTCCAGCTTCTGCTTTACCACATAGGCCAGCGCCAGATCCATGTTGTCGCCACCCAGCAGGATATGGTCGCCAATAGCGATGCGGTTGAGCACCAGGTTGCCCTGGTCCTCCGTCACCGCGATCAAGGACAGGTCGGTGGTGCCGCCCCCCACGTCCACCACCAGGATGATATCGCCCGGCTTGACCTGATCGCGCCATTGGCCGGCGGAAGTCTGGATCCAGCTATATAAAGCGGACTGCGGTTCTTCCAGCAGGATGGCCTGACGCAGACCCACTGCATGGGCCGCTTCCACCGTCAGTTCGCGCGCGGCCGGATCGAAAGATGCCGGCACGGTGATGACCAGGTCCTGCTCGCTGAGGGGATGATTCGGATTGGCTGAGTTCCAGGCATCCCGCATGTGGCGCAGATAGTGAATCGCGGCCTGTAGCGGGGAAACCCGGGCGACTTCTTCCGGCGCCTGTATCGGCAGGATGGCTGAGCGGCAATCCACTCCACTGTGACACAGCCAGCTCTTGGCGCTGGCCACCAGGCGAATCGGTGTCTTGCTGCCAAGCGAGCGGGCCAGCTCGCCGGTGATGGCTTCCGGCCGCTCGTTCCACGGCAGCGCCAGATCGCCCGCCGCCAACTCCGCTTCGTGGGCCTGATAGACGAAGGAAGGAAGCTGGTTCTTGTTTTCCACAGTCCCGGGCGCCACCAGTTGGGCGATGGGCATCACCTGCAAAGGGGCGTGCTCACCGTCGCACTGGGTCAACTCCAGGTAAGAAACGACGCTGTTGGTGGTGCCGAGGTCGATGCCGACGGCATAGCGGGGCTGGCCGTTCACAACTCCACCTCCGCCGCCGCGACGACGGCGGACTCGTGGCCCGGATTGATCTTGGGCAGCTTGACGCCGGTGACCCGCCAGCCCCGATGTACCAGGGTACCTGTGAATGGCGCCTCGCCCACGATGTTACCGGTGAGCCGCACCGCCGCCGGGTCGAAACCCTTGGGCAGGGTGATCCGCTGACCCTCAGGTTCCTGGCGGACCGGTTCCAGTTCGAAATATTGCTGCATCACCTTGACGCAACCCTGGTGCACCACCCGTGCGGCAGCACCGATGTCCGAATCGGAAAACCCGCTGACGTCTTCCTTGATGAAATCGATGAAGCGGGCCTCCTTTTGCAGCAGTCCCAGCAGTTGCAGGGCGGCATCGGGCACCGCCTCTTTCACCACCACGGTTTCGGTCCTAACCGCTGCCGCAGCCGGTTCGGCCCGCTGGACCAAAGTCTCCGGCACGGCACGGCGGGATTCGGGCGGGCAACGCCGCCTGAGGGAAAACATCACCAACAGCAAAAACAGCACTTGCAGGAAAAACAAACCGGCAACGGTCGCTGCCAACCCCGCATGTATCGCATCGAAAGTTGTGGGGATGACGTTCAAATCGATTTTCATGGTCCGGTTTCTCCGGTGGATGGGATGAGCGCCTAGTTGTTCTGTTTTGAATCCGCCGGCACCTCGGCCTCTTGTGCGGCCCGCTGGGCTGCTACCGCCTGCAGGAATCGCATGAGCGACTGGGCGCCACGCGACCGGGTCTTGCGCATATAGCGTTCGGTCACCGAATCCGGCACCTTTTCATCCGCGTAAGCCGTTTTGATCCCCTCCAGATGAGATTCGCAGGCGTGCAGAATCCTATCCCCCAATGCGCGCGGGTCGCCCTGTTGCTTTACCCCAGCCCATGCTTCGGAATTCAGACAACGCTCGTACTGTCTGACGGCATCATTGGCACGGGCGATGGTCTGCTCCGACAACGTCGATGCCTGCCATCCGGCATCCTCGCCCCCGGTGGGAGGACGTCTCGGACCGTTCTGACAACCGGCCAGCATGAATAAGGAGGTGAGTAGTATCAGGCGTGATGCGGTCAATCGTATGCCTCGCGTTTCGACGGTCGGCGGATTTTACGCCATCTTGGCGACTGGCAAGAAATGGGAGGCCTAAGACCAGCCACTGAATTCCAAGGCGTACCCAGATTTGCCCAACGGCGACGTCACGGTGGTTGGCCGCTGGTCTACCCGGAAGAACCTGCGAAAGCCTTTCAATTGCCGGTAGCCTAAGCCATACTCAACCGATCTTCCCGCCCTTCAGGAGCCCGAAATGCAAGGCCATTCCCAGGTTATCGATAACCTTAACCTGCTGCTCGCCGGCGAACTGACCGCCATCGACCAGTACTTCGCCCATGCCCACATGTACAGAAATTGGGGATTCAATAAGCTGGCCGACCATATCGAGCACGAGACCCTGGAAGAACGCGATCACGCCGACCGTCTGGCCAAGCGCATCCTATTTCTGGAAGGCCAACCGGACCTGTCGAAACGGGAACCACTGAATGTCGGTCAGTCGGTGCCGGAAATGCTGCGTAACGATCTGGCCGTAGAACTTCGGGTTGTCACCAATCTGCGAAAAGTCATGGCGCTATGCGAATCGCTGCAGGACTATGAAACCCGGAACATCCTGTTGAAGCTGCTGGATGATACGGAAATGGACCACACCTGGTGGCTGGAGAAGCAGCTTCGGCTGATCGACTCCGTAGGCCTGCAGAACTATCTGCAATCCCAGATGGAGGACGCCCCAGCCGAATGACGGCAGGGCGATCGAAAGAATCCGGGTTCATTGTTGCGAACCGTTCGCAGATGCACTAATATGAAGTCATCGTTCATTCCGGGTTTTGCCACCATGTATGTCTGTCTCTGCAAAGGCGTCACAGATCATCAGATCCGCAAGTCCGTCCTTTCGCACGACGTGTCCTCCCTGCGCGATTTGCGCCGCTGCCTGGGAGCCTGCGATCAATGCGGGAAGTGTGCCACGGAGGCCAAAAGGCTGATTAACGAAACCCTTTGTGAACGCTCCGACTTGGAGCGAATGGGTAACTTGGCTTCATAACGCCAGTCCTCCTTTCGGCGGACATAAAAAAATGCGCCCGAAGGCGCATTTTTTGTTTCTGACTTGAGGTGGTTGCTCAGAACGAAACCACCACGTCCGTCGAGATCAGCAACTGGTCCTTGCGGGTCGCGGCAAATCCCGTCGCACCGGTGTCGTTGTTGAAGGCCGCCGCATTGTCGGCCCAGTCGTACCGAATATTGGGGCGTACCGCCAGCCATTTGAGCGGTTTCCAGTTCAAACCGCCGGTAACTGCGAAGTAGTTGTTGGCGCCAGGAAAATAAGTCAGTGTCCGCCCCGGAGAGGCCACCCGGAAGCCATCGTCGTCGCGGAACCATTCGCCACGGATGCCCACTGCAAGGTTGTCCTGGATGTCATAGGACAGGTACTGATTGATGCCATACCATTCTGCATCCTGTCCGCCTAGAATCTTGCTCACCCAACCATGGTCATGCTGGAAGGTGTAATGCAGCCCTTCAATAATATCGTGCTTGGCTACCAGGCTGTACAGGCTCCAGTTGTTGTGGTCGTGCTCATTGATCTCCCCGCTGGTGGCGTTGAGCGTGACCGAGGTGCCCTTGTCATCGCTGGTCCAGGTGCCGCCGCCGAGAAAAGCCCAGGTTCCCAGATTCTTGTCCCAGGCGCCATCCCAACCACCGCCGAATTCGCTGCCGGTCACGCCACCGCCGGTGAGGGTGAAGTTGTCGGTTACCGGGTAGCTCAATAACACCCCGGTGTGGGTAAAGGGCTCGCCATACTGCATGGTATAGGCGTGGGAATAGAAGAAGTTGTCGGGAGCAGTCACCACCTCGTTACCGATGATGGTATAGAAGTGGCCCGCCTTGATGGTCAGACCGCGGCCGATCGGCGCGAATACCTCGAAATAGGCCTGCGGGAACGCCATGTCGTAAAACCGTTCACCGCTCTTGATCAGGTTCAGGTCCCAATGCCCCCGAGGTGATCCGTAGGCCTGGGTGAACACCGCGTCGGAACCGTACATGAAATCGAAGCGCCCGCCGAAATCCCAACTGTCACCGGCGGTCACCGCCCGCTGGATGTACAGATAGAGCTGGTTCATCTGCAGTTCGCCGCTACGGTCGCCAAAGGTGACCGGCCCGTTGAATTTGCCTCGGGACGAGTGGAAGTTGGTGCTCACGCCGGAATTGATCCAGCCGCCGAACACCAAACTATTGTCTTTCATGAATCCGGTCTCGTTGATGTTCAAGCCGGCCGCGTCCAGTAATCCGGTACTTTCGCTCAGATCCTTTGCGCCAGCAGATTCAATCAGGCTGGCCACGGCCAGTCCGGCTGCCAGCCATTGAATGAGGTAGCGATTGACAGGTTGTTTCATTAGGCTTTCCTCGTTAGTAATCGAGCTCAGGCGGAAGCCAGAGTTACAGTCTTCTAGCAATACCGATGCCAATCCATAAGTCGCGAAACATCAACAATTCGTGGCGCCAAACCAACATTGAAATGCACCACAGACGCCCACTCATCGAAATCATGCCCCATGATGGTTCAGCATCTCCGCGGACTTAAGCCACAGCCCCCTTTTTCTCGGAACCGGCCAGGGAAGCTATCGGCCCTTCGGAAAACCGGAGCTATCCTCCTATGACCGTCAGGACACCCGCCGCGACCTTTGTGCTCTGCCGGCGCCTGACAAAAACGACACCTCGCGACTGACAAAGGACATGGGTCCGCTGTCCAAAGACCATTCCCCCAAATCAGCGACGATCCATAACCGCGTTCAGAAATCCAAGCGAAGCGACTTCCACCAAGTCCAGCACGCGTTCGAACCCTTGCGCGCCACCGTAGTACGGATCTGGCACCTCTTGTAATCCCAATTGTGGTGCGTAATCGAGAAACAGCCCAACCCGCGCTACGTCCCCAGCCGGAAACAGCGCGGTAAGATCCTGGAAATTCTCCCGATCCATCACCAAGATGTAGTCGAAGGTGTCGAAATCCACCAGCCGCACCTGTCGCGCCCGCAATCGACTGAGGTCGACCCCCCTCCCGGCGGCTGCCACCTGCGCCCGCCGATCTGGCGGCTTGCCAACGTGGTAATCATGGGTCCCTGCCGAATCGATACGGAACCGATGGGAAAGCCCCCGCTCCGATACCAGTTTGGTGAAAACGCCTTCGGCCGTCGGCGAGCGACAGATGTTTCCCATGCACACAAACAACACCGCAATCTGCCCCGAATCTTGCATACGCTTGCCATAGGGAAAAATAAGGGATTTTAGCCGAGCCCCGCGTTCGAAGCTGCGGCGCTCGACGACGTCCCCAACCCGCAGCGGCGAACCGGTGACCGACGCCCAAGATTTTTTGAAATACCTTATTGAAGCGCCGGGTCATCCGCTTACAATGCACTGCTTTTTTATTTATTGTTTCCGAGTCGAAAACAGTTTGAGGCCTCTTGGATGGACAAACTTACCAGCATGATCGTCTTTACCAAGGTCGCCAAGGCGGGAAGCTTCGCCGCGGCGGCCAAGGAATTGAACCTTTCGCGGGCGATGGCAACCAAGCATGTCATGCAACTGGAAAACAGCCTGGGAATCCGGTTGCTGAACCGCACCACCCGCAACTTGAGCCTGACCGAAGTCGGCGTGGTCTATCTGGAGCGCTGCCTCCAGGTCCTTGCCGACATTGAGGAGACCGAACTGGCGGTCACCCGTCTGCAGACGGAACCTCGAGGCACCCTGAAAGTGACATCGGCCCCCTTCTTTGGCGCCTACCACTTGGCCCCCGCCATCGCCGCCTACAGCGAGCTTTACCCCGACGTCAGCGTCGAACTGGTTCTTCAAGCGGGCTACGTCGATCTAATCGAAGAAGGCTTCGACCTGGCCATCCAACTGGACGAGCTTAACGACTCCAGCCTGATTGCGCGCAAGCTGGGCAACTCGCACCGCGTCGTCTGCGGCGCGCCAAGCTACTTCGCCCGCCGCGGGGTGCCGGCCACGCCCAACGACCTCAAGCGCCACAACTGTCTGGTGAATTCCAGCCTGGCGCCACGCGACCAATGGCAATTCACCGAACCGGAAACCGGCAAGACGTCGGTCATCAAGGTCGACGGCACGATGCAGGCCAATGTCGCCGATGCCCTGAGGATGGCCGCCATCAGCGGTTTAGGACTGGCGCTGCTGCCCAGTTACATGGTCGGACAGGATCTGCGGAAAGGCCGTCTACAAGCCGTGCTGACGGACTACATCCCCGCGTCCATCGTGATCCACGCGGTCTACCCCCACCGCAAGCATTTGTCGGCCAAAGTACGCACTTTCGTCGATTTCCTGCATGAACGCTTTCAGCCCACGCCCTATTGGGAAGACTGGTCGACCGAACCCAAGGACTGAACGACTCGAGTTTCATCGCCTTCCGATATGTGCATCGAGATCGAGCGCAAGTTTCTCCTCGCTAATGCCGACTGGCGAAAGCAGATTTACGAATCGCAGTTTTTGCGGCAAGGGTATCTCAATAACGAAACGCGCTGCTCGGTCAGGGTACGCACCAGCGCCGAGCAGGGCTGGCTGAATATCAAGAGCGTGACCATCGGCGCTCAGCGTCAGGAATTCGAATACGAAATTCCGCTGGTGGAAGCAAATCGCATGCTGGACACGCTGGCATTGCCACCCCTCATCGAGAAATGGCGACATCTGGTCAAGGTCGGCAGCCACACCTGGGAAATCGACGAGTTCGAGGGGGACAACGCCGGTCTGATTGTGGCGGAAATCGAACTGACGTCGCCCGGCGAAGCGTTCGAGCGACCATCCTGGCTCGGAAAGGAAGTGACGACCGACGTGCGCTATTACAACACCAGCCTGTCCCGTCATCCCTACCGACGTTGGACCACGCACGGGGGCGCCACCGAATGACCGGCCTGGCTCTGGCTGTCGCGCTGGTCGCCTTGGCGCTGCTGACCGCAACCCTAATAGGCTTGCGGTTGCCCAAGACCCATTGCGCCGCCAGCCGAATCCGCATCCAAGCCAACCCCGAGCAAGTCTGGAAGCTGTTGATCGACCGCACCACCCATCCGGGTTGGCGGCCGGGCATTCGGGAAGTGAAACTCGTCGAGATCGACGGCCAAACGGGGTGGATCGAAATTTGTCACCGAAATATCCAGGTGCGGTTCGTCGAAACCTATCAAGAGGCGCCGTTCAGGCTAGTCACCCGGATGGCCGACGGAGGCGGTGCGTTCACCGGACAGTGGACCTATGAACTGCAAGGACAGGATGGCGCGAGCACGCTGACCGTTACCGAAAGTGCGATCATCTACCATCCCTTGATCCGTTTTTTTAGCCGCTTCGTCATTTCTTACCATGGTGCGATGGACGTTTTTCTCATCGCTCTGGCCCGCCACCTCGGCGATCGGGCGAACCCCGAACACCTGAGCGTCCGCCAGCGCTCCGATCCCACCGGGATTCAACCGAAATCGCGCTGACCGACGGGCATCATCATGAACTGGACCCTTGCCGGCATCGCCGCCTACATCCTGGCGCAGTTAATCATCGGCATGCTCGTCACCCGCCGCATTGCGACGGAAGACGACTACCTGCTGGCCGGCCGCAATCTCGGTCCCGGCCTGGGAACATTCACCATCTTCGCCACTTGGTTCGGCGCCGAGACCTGTATTGGCGCAGCCGGCTCGGTCTATAGCTCGGGACTTTCCGGAGGGTCCTCCGACCCGTTCGGCTATGCGCTGTGTCTATTCCTGATGGGGGCCCTGTTCGCCGTTCCGTTGTGGCACAGGGGTTTAACGACCCTCGCCGATCTGATCCGGCAAAGATACTCGGCCGGCATGGAGAGAATCGTCGTATTGTTGGCAGCACCCGGTTCTATCATCTGGGCCGGCGCCCAGATCCGGGCATTCGGCCAAGTCATCGCGGCCTCATCCGAATTCGACGTGGAACTGGCCATCAGCGCCGCCGCCCTCGTGGTGATCACCTATACCGCCTATGGCGGAATGTACGCCGACGTGGTCACCGACCTCATCCAGGGCGTTGCGCTGATCCTTGGCCTGGGTCTGTTGTTATACGCGGTGGCTGATGCTCATGGCGGTCTCGCAGCGCTGCTAGAACCGGTCGACCCGGCCCGCTGGAATCTCTTTTCAGGCGACGGCAGCTGGTTACAAACCTTGGAAAGCTGGGCCGTCCCGGTCACCGGCTCCTTGTTCGCCCAGGAGGTGATCGCCCGGGTGCTCGCCAGCCGGTCGCCTCGCGTCGCCCGCGGCGCATGTCTGCTGGGAGGCATCCTGTACCTGGCGGTCGGCCTGATTCCGGTGATCCTTGGCTTGAGCGGGGTTCACTTGATTCCCGGCATGACACATCCGGAACAATTGCTGCCGACCCTGGCGCAGCAACATCTTCCCGGAATCCTGTACGTTCTGTTCGCCGGCGCGCTGATCTCGGCCATTCTCTCCACGGTCGACAGCGCCCTCTTGGCGGCCTCGGCACTGGTTTCGCACAACTTGATCCTGCCGCTTTGGGGCCACCGACTGCCGGAATCCGCCAAGATCCGGATTGCCCGTTACTGTGTGGCGGTCTTCGGCGTCATCGCTTATCTGCTGGCGCTATCGGCGGACAGCGTCCACGATATGGCCGAACAGGCTTCCGGCTTTGGCGGCGCAGGATTATTTGTGGCGATACTGTTTGCCTTGCTACCCCCCCTGGGAAGCGCGAAAGCCGCCGGCGCCGCACTATCGACCGGGATCGGCAGCTGGATCCTGGGAAATCTTTGGGAATGGCGCACTCCCTATATCGTTTCATTGGGATCGGCCGCGACCGCCTTTCTGCTGACCGGATGGTGGGAGTCGCGTGGTGCCGGAGGACTCGAATCCCTCCCGGTTGAACAGCAGGAAGAGGCCTGACCGACACGACCATGCAGCAATCCCGAAACACCATCGACCCATCGGCCTTTTTTCGCCTCGCCACCTGGTTTGAAGGCAGTCTGGTCGTCATCGCCGCAATCATCGGCTGGCTGGGCGGCCTAAGCCCCTGGCAAGACCTGACACTGGATTTGCCAGGATTGGGACTCGGCCTGGCCGGGACGCTCCCCCTCTATCTGCTGTTCGTCGTCACTTACCGGGCGCCGCTGAAACCACTGCAACACATCCATGACTTTCTGGTCGAGCGCATGGGGCCGTTGTTGGATGCCTGCGGCAAGCCACAGTTGGCTTATCTGGCGCTACTCGCGGGATTTACCGAGGAGACCCTGTTTCGCGGCGTCCTGCAACCGCTGATAGAACTGCATTGGGGGTGGGTCGGGGGACTGATCGTCAGCAATGTCATGTTCGCACTGGCCCATGCCATCACCCGAACCTATGCGCTGCTTGCCGGGATCACCGGGATCTACCTGGGACTCGCTCTGGATGTGAGCGGTGAGCGCAACCTGCTGATTCCCATGACCGTGCATGCGCTATATGATTTTCTGGCGTTCCTGGCCGTAGCCGAAACCTACCGCCGCAGCCGGAGCCGTTCCTTTTGACTCGGCTCGCCATTTCAAAAATCGCCCGCTGCTCCCCGACAAACAAAAATGCCAACCCCATTGGGTTGGCACTGTCGGCATAACAAAAAATCACTAGAGACGGTTAACTGAAATTTAGTGAATGTGCAGTCATACGGAGGGTTTGTGCAAAAAGCGGAAAATTGAAGGGAAGTATGCCGGTCTCTAGTGCAAGTTCGAAGAGGTTATGCACTATGGATAATACAATCCCCGTGCCACCATTCGTTTTCACTATTTTTCATAGCATTAGAACTTCAACCCAGGCTCTAAACCATGAAAACCACGGCATTTGCCGCAGGCCGCTACGGCATATTCCGCACTCCTTCGGCACGCGGCTGATGACTCTCCGGCGAGAGAAACCGCTCGGCAACCGCCGACTTCCACTGGTCCGCCCGCTTTGTATGGCTGCGATCGCTTCGATCGGCAGTTCACGGCCGGGCCCATCGCTCCAGGCGCTCGACCGGCGACCGCTCCAACCGAAATTCCCCGGTTGACCGTTATGCAGCGTTACGGCGGAACCCTGGTGCATCACTGCCGCGATGAGTACGGCGTACTGGAAATCGTGGAAATCCATGGCATCCGTTCTCTCCATTTCGGAACCTCGCCACGCCAAAGCGCCATGGCTCTGGACGATCCTAGCCGCTTGGAGCTTCCCTATGTGCGGGCCATGCTCAGCGCGCTAGTCTTCCTGCCTGATCCCAAACGGGCGTTGATCCTCGGACTGGGAGGCGGTTCCCTGGCACGCTTCTTATTGATCGAGTTTCCTCAATGCCGCGTTGACGCGGTGGAGCTTAGGCCCCAAGTCGTCGAACTGGCACGAAACTATTTTTCCCTGCCGAAGGACCCCCGTCTCACCATCCACTTGGGCGACGCCGCCGCCTACGTGCAGTCCGGCCCTGCCGATCACCGCTATGACCTGATCCTGGTTGATGCTTACGATCATGTGGGCATGGACACGAACCTCAATGCCCCCGACTTTTTCGCTCCGTGCACGCAACTGCTGGCAGCGGAAGGCGCCCTGGCCATGAACCTGTGGGGCACCCACAGGATTGCCCTGCGCGATTCCACGACACTGCTCAAACGCTACTTCGAGGGCCGCTCCTTCCTCCTGCCGGTGCCCAATCGGGGCAATATCGTCGGCTTGGGTCTAAACGACCCGCCCACTTCCGCGGCCTGGAATCGATTTCGGGAACGATCGAGAGAACTGGAAATTCGCCTAGGCGTCGAATTCCCCTATTTGCTGCGTCGCATCAAGCCGCTGTGAAGCCGGCCGAACTTGCGAAACAAGTCATTGCAAATTAAGTCGTTATAGGCTAGAAGAAAGAGGTGCGAGGCGTTACAGCGCTTTGGAGCCCGTGCATGATTCGATCCGTTTCTTTTCCGGCCGTCGCCAGTCCTCCAGCAAGCCTGCAAAACGGCAAGGGAGACGCGCAGGCGGCGACCCAGGATGTCAAATCCGGACCGAACCAGCAGAAAGCCGATCTGGACCAGCAACAGCGGGAAATCGCGACGCTGCAAGCTCGCGATCGGGAAGTTCGCACCCATGAGGCGGCGCATCTGGCCGCAGCCGGCGGCTATGCCAGCAGCGGCGCCAGTTTCGCCTACACCCGAGGCCCCGCCGGCGCGCTATACGCGACCGGCGGCGAAGTTCAGATCGACACCGCGCCGGTTTCTGGAGATCCCGAAGCCACCATCCGCAAGGCCGAAACCGTCCGGCGGGCAGCCCTGGCGCCAGCCAGCCCCTCCGACCAGGATCGTCGCGTTGCCGCCGCGGCATCCCGCATGGCGCTCGACGCGCAGATGCAACTCTCGCTACAGTCCCGCAAGGGCTCTGACGCCGCCGCCCGCTATGCTGACCACCAATCCGACGCACCTCGCCACGGCCTGATCGACCAGCGCGCCTGATCGGATTCAGACTTCCACGATCCGTCCCAGATCGAAACTCGGGACCAGATGGTCCGGGTGATAGCCGCGCGGATTGCACACGATGGCGGCACCGGCGCAGCGGTAGTCCGACACTTCGTGGATATGGCCATGAATCCACGCCGCGATCTCGTGGTTGTGAAACAACTCCTTGAGATCGTTGCAATAGGCGTAGCGGCGAACATTGCTGGGACTCTCGCGCCAACTCCAGTGGGTGGGTGCGTGATGAGTAACCACCACCGTCGGCCCGTCAAACGGTTGTTGCAACTCCTTGATCAGCCAGCGGCGACAGTCCTGGTGCAAGGTGACGTATTCGCTAAGGGTCAGCGGCTCGCCATGACAGCGGATCTTGCGGAAGTCGTTGACCGAATGCAGCAGATCCAGCAGCCTTTCGTTTTCCTCGCCGCCCAATTCGGTCCATAAAGTGCAGCCGAGGAAGCGGACCCCGTCGATCACCACTGACGCCCTTTCCAGAAAGTTCACATCGGATCGTGCCGCCCCTTCCTGCAGTGCTTTGAGGTTTTCTGCATGATCGTGGCCATAGAACTCATGATTCCCAGCCACATAGATCACCGGCTTGGGGATCTTCTTCAGCCATTGAAGCCCCTGCGTGCCCACCCCGATGTCGCCGGCCGCGACCACCACATCCGCATCGGTCGAGACCCAGTCGATGTTGCCGAACTCCAGATGAATGTCGGAAAAGTACTGAATACGCACGTTTATCCCGTAAAGTGGAAACACCTGCCCCGCCACTACCAAGCAAACCACTCAGGGATTTTGCCTGCAGCGCCTTTAAGCGACAAAGCCTTGCCTGATAAAATGACCAGATCACCCGCAATCGATCTCGAGGCCCAAGCAACATGATTCGTAGAAACTCCCTCGGCGTAGCCGTGGATAACGTCATGATCGGCGGTGGATCGCCGGTCGTCGTGCAATCCATGACCAACACCGACACGGCCGATGCAGAGAGCACCGCCCAGCAGATCTACGAACTGGCCCGCGCCGGCTCGGAGTTGGTTCGCATCACCGTCGACCGGGACGAGTCTGCCGCCGCAGTTCCCCAGATCAAGGAATTGCTGGCCCGGCGCAACTGTTCCGTTCCGCTCATCGGAGACTTCCATTTTAACGGCCACAAGTTGCTGGATAAATATCCCGACTGTGCCGCCGCCTTGGCGAAATACCGGATCAATCCGGGAAACGTCGGCAAGGGCTCCAAACGCGATCCCCAGTTTGCACAGATGATCGAGTTCGCCTGCCGCTACCAAAAGCCGGTACGCATCGGCGTCAACTGGGGCAGTCTAGACCAGAGCGTCCTGGCGCGCCTGCTGGATGCCAATGCAGCCCTGAGCGAACCAAAGCCGCTGGCCGAAATCATGCGGGAAGCCGTCATCACCTCGGCCCTCGAAAGCGCGGATAAGGCGGTCGAATTGGGGTTGCCCAAGAACCGCATCGTGCTCTCCTGCAAGATGAGCGGGGTGCAGGAGCTGATCGCGGTCTACCAATCCATGGCCGCCCGCTGCGACTACGCCCTGCATCTGGGCCTCACCGAAGCCGGCATGGGATCGAAAGGCATCGTGGCCTCCACCGCCGCACTGTCGGTCCTATTGCAGCAAGGCATCGGCGACACCATCCGAATCTCGCTGACTCCCGAACCGGGCGGCGACCGCAGCATGGAAGTGGTGGTCGCTCAAGAAATCCTGCAAACCATGGGTATTCGCTCCTTCACCCCCATGGTCATCTCCTGTCCCGGTTGCGGGCGGACCACCAGCGACTATTTCCAGAAGCTGGCGCAGCAGATCCAAAGCCATTTGCGCCACCAGATGCCGGAATGGAAGAAGCGCTACAAGGGCGTCGAGGACATGCACGTCGCGGTCATGGGCTGCGTGGTCAACGGCCCGGGCGAGAGCAAGAACGCCAACATCGGCATCAGCCTGCCGGGCACCGGCGAGCAGCCGGTTGCCCCGGTGTTCGAGGATGGCCAAAAGACCGTGACCCTGAAGGGGGAGCGGATCGCCGAGGAGTTCCAGGCCATCGTCGAACGCTATGTGGAAACCCATTACGGCAATCAGTCCTGAGCGGACCGGTCGGCGCCAGACGGACATTCCCCCATGGATGATTGGGACAGCTACCTGAAGCTGCTGGTAGGGCTCATCGCGGTGGTCGACCCGGTCGGCGCCATCCCGGTGTTCGTCAGCCTCACGGAAAACCGCAGTCCCCAGGAGCGCCAGCGCAGCGCCTGGATCGGCGCCATCTCGGTCGCGGTGGTGATGCTGATCGCCCTGGTATCCGGCGAAGCAGTGCTCCGGTTCTTCGGCATCGGCATTCCCGCCTTCCGGGTCGCCGGAGGCATCCTGATTCTGTCCATGGGTCTGACCATGCTGCAGGCCAGCCACGAC